>JBBDMN010000296.1:0-8985 GCA_040878305.1 Gaiellaceae bacterium | reverse complement strand
CGGGGCCGAGAGCGAGCGTCCGCTCGCCGACAGAGGTCTCCAGGTCGACGTAGACCGGAGCCTCGCCCGGGAAGTCCCTGACAAGGGCCACTAGCTCGCGGATCAACCCAGCCGGCGCCTCGCGCGCGTCGATCCGCAGACGGACATCACGGCGCACAGGTGTGGCCTCGAAAGGTGTCACCTCGAGGGCGACGAGCTTCGTCTCCCCCGCCTGCTTGTGGTCCACGCGCCCTTTCACGACGAGGATCCGGTCGGGCTCGAGGAAGTCGCGCGAATCGGCGTAAGTGGAGTTGAATACCACCACTTCCGCGGTTCCGGTCGGATCGTCGAGCGTCGCGAACACCATCGGCTCTCCGCGTTTCGTCGTCAGCTGCTTGAGACCGGAGACGATCCCTCCGACGACGACGATCTCGCCGTCGCGCCGTCGCTCGAGGTCTGCGAGCGCACAGTCGGTCTTACGCTTGAGCTCACCGCTCACCCGCTCGAGCGGATGCTCGGAGACGTAGAGGCCGAGGGTCTCCTTCTCCAGCCGGAGAAGCTCCCGCTCGTCGAACTCGCCCATTGGGATCGACGGATGGTGTCTCTGCTCGGGCGCTTCGGCTTCGCCAAACCCGCCGAAGATCGAGGCTTGTCCGGCGAGGCGGTCGGCGGCATGCTTCTGGCCGAGGCCGAGCGCGCTCTCGAGAACCGCGAGCATGCCCATCCGGGTCGCGCCCGTCGAGTCGAGGGCTCCGCACTTGACGAGCGACTCGAGTGCTCGCTTGTTGACGGCTTGCGGGTCGGCGCGCTCGGTGAAGTCCCAGATCGACTCGAACGGACCGTCCGCGCGTGCGCGGACGATGGCGTCCGCGGCGGATTCCCCCACGTTCTTGACCGCGTTCAGGCCGAACCGGATCTTCCCCTCGACGATCGCGAAGTCCGTCTGCGAGGAGTTCACGTCCGGCGGGAGCACGTCGATTCCCATCTCGCGGCAGGCGTTGACGTAGAAGGGCACGCGGTCCTTCGTGTTCATGACAGAGGAGATGAGGGCGGCCATGTACTCGCGCGGGTGGTTCGCCTTGAGCCAGGCGGTGCGGTAGGCGATCAGCCCGTAGCAGGCAGCATGCGCTTTGTTGAAGGAGTAGTCCTGCGAGGACTCCATGTCCTTCCACAGCTGCTGCGCGACGGCGAGCGAAACCTGATTCTCCACGCAGCCCTCGAGGAACTTGTCCTTGAGCGAAGCCATCAGCGCGTGGATCTTCTTCCCGATTGCCTTGCGGAGGGTCTCGGCCTCGGCGGGTGTGAAGCCGGCGAGCTGCTTCGCGATCTCCATATACGTCTCTTGGAAAATGCAAATTCCGTGCGTCGGGCCGGTGATCGCCTCGAGACGAGGGTCGGTGTAGGTGACCTGCTCCTTACCGTGCTTACGGGCGGCGTAGGTCGGGATGTAGCCCATCGGCCCCGGCCGGTAGAGCGCGACGAGGGCGATCAGGTCCTCGAACTCCGTCGGCTTGACGAGACGGAGAGCCTCGCGCATCCCGGAGGACTCGAACTGGAAGACGCCCGTCGACTCGCCGCGAGCGAGCATCGCGTACGTCGCCGGATCGTCGAGCGGGAGAGCGCCGATGTCGAGCCCGCCGACGAGCTCCACCGCCTTGTCGATGACGTCGAGGTTGCGCAGACCGAGGAAGTCCATCTTCAGCAGGCCGAGCTCGACGACGTCGTGCATCCCGAGCTGGGTTACGACTTCCTGGTCCGCGCCCTTCTGCTGGAGCGGCACGAGCTCGATCAGCGGCTGCGCCCCGATGACGACACCGGCCGCGTGGATCGAGTCCGCACGCGTGAGCCCTTCGAGCGGCCGCGCCAGATCGATGATCTCCTTCGCGATCGGATCCGATTCCACGGCCTGTGCGAGCTCCGTGCCACGACGTAGCGAGTCCGCGAGGGTCTGGCCAGGCCCCTCCGGAACGAGCTTTGCGATCCGGTCGACCACGCCGTAGGGAATGTCGAGCACGCGCCCGGCGTCGCGGATCGCGGCCCGGGCGGCCATCGTCGAGAAGGTGATGATCTGGGCGACGCGGTCGCGGCCGTACTTCTCCGCGACGTAGTTGATGACCTGGTCGCGGCCGGCCACCGAGAAGTCGATGTCCATATCGGGCAGGTCCTTGCGGGCCGGGTTCAGGAAGCGCTCGAAGAGAAGTCCGTAGCGCATCGGGTCGACATCGGTGATCTCCAGGCAGTACGCGGCGAGCGAGCCGGCTGAGGACCCGCGGCCCGGTCCGACGCTGACCGCGTTCTGCTTGGCGAAATGGATGAAGTCCCAGACGATCAGGAAGTAATCGGCGAAGCCCATCTCACGGACGGTCTTGAGCTCGAAGCGGAGCCGCTCGTGGAGCTCGGGGGTCGCCTTGCCGTATCGCTTGAGGAGCCCCTTCTCGCAGAGCTCGACCAGGTAGTCGAACGAGTCACGACCCTCCGGGACGGGGAACGTCGGGAGCAGGATCCGGCCGAGCTCGATCTCGACCGAGCAGCGCTCGGCCACCTCGAGCGTCCGGGCGAGCGCGTGCTCGAGACCGGTGAAGTCCTTCGCCATCTCTTCCGGCGTCTTGAAGAAGAACTCGTTCGTGTCGAAGCGCCAGTGGGCCGGGTTCTTGAGGGTGTCGCCCGACTGGATGCAGAGGAGCGCCTCGTGCGCGTAGGCGTCTTCCGCGTCGAGGTAGTGGACGTCCCCGGTCGCGACGAGCGGGAGACCGGTCTCCTCGGCGAGCGCGATCAGCTTGGGGTTGAGCTCACGCTGCTCGTCGAGGCCCGCGTTCTGGAGCTCGACGTACGTCGAGTCGCGCCCGAAGATCTGGACGAGCCGGTCGAGGTCGGAGCGGGCGTCGGCGGGTCGATTCTCGGAGAGCGCGCGCGAGACGCGCCCGGAGAGACAGCCGGAGAGCGCGATCAATCCCTTCGAGTGGCGTTCGAGGAGCTCCCAGTCGACCCGCGGCTTGTAGTAGTAGCCCTCGAGGTACCCGAGCGAGCAGAGCTTGACGAGGTTCGCGTACCCCTCGTTCGTCTCCGCGAGGAGCGTCAAGTGGGCGTAGCCCTTCACCTGTGCGTGCCGGTCGTCGGCGACATACGCCTCGCAACCGAGAACAGGCTTCAGACCCTCCTTGCGAGCCTCCCGGTAGAGCTCGACGGAACCGGCCAGCGAGCCGTGGTCGGTGAGCGCGACGGCCGGCATCTCGAGCTTCTTCGCCTTCTCCACGAGCGCCGGAATCCGGCACGCGCCGTCGAGGATCGAGTACTCGGAGTGGACGTGGAGATGGACGAACGGCGGCGAGGCGGCACTACTCACGGGAGGGCCATCGTAACCCTGCTTCCGGCTAGCGTCCGCGACCATGCTGTTGTGTCATGACTCTGTGTAGAGCGAGCGCTCCTGACGCCGCAGGGGCGCCGCTCGCAAGTGAGCGAACAGGATCGGCGCGCAGGACAGTACGACTGGTACGGACAAGCGCCGATCCTGTTCGATCGCGCAGCCGAGCGTCGTCAGCTGATCGCGGAGGCCGGCTCAGCCGGCCGGGAGCGATCAGCGGCCTGCGGCGTCAGGCGCCGGCAGGCGCCGGCGGAGCCCGGCTCTGCCGGGCGGGAGCCGGTGCCGGCGAGGGGCGTCAGGAGTGCCACAAGGAGTCGGCGAGGGTGCGCCAATTGCTGCGCAGATCGGCCCGGCCGGTCACGCGCTGCAGCTCCCAGTAGGCGCGCACGAGCGCTCCCAGATCGGGCTCTGCGCTGTCCGTCCGATCTTCCTCGAGCACGCGCAGATACCACGAGCCCGGGTCGATCCCGAGCTCGGCGGAGAGCACGAGCGCACGATCCCGGAGCGCGTGCGTGGAGGTCTCGAGGGAAGCCATGCCGGACCTATCGGCAACCCGGACCGGCCGACTTGAGACGGTCCCCTCGGACGGGGTACCGCGCGGCACAGCTGGCGCAAGAACGGAATCTGCTCACGCAGATTCCGTTCGCGAAGATCCCTGAAGACGTCCGCTTCGCGGCCGCTGCGATCCGCCTTCACCTTCAGCGCCTCCAGTGCTCCGGGCAGACTGCGGGTCCCCGATGCGCGCGCCCACCGTCATCGAGCCCGGCCTGGTCGTTGCCGGTCGTCATCCCTGCGCCATCACGGCCGACGATGCGCCTGCCCACGTGCAGAACCTCCTCGACAACGGGGTCACCCTCTTCGTCGACCTGACGCAAGAGGGCGAGCTCGACCCGTATGCCCACCTCGTTCTCTCCCCCGCGCGCCACGTACGCATGCCGATCCGCGACTTCTCGGTCCCGACACCCGCGGAGCTCGCCTCGACGCTCGACGCGATCGACGCGGAGCTTGCCCTCGGCGGCCTCGTCTACGTCCACTGCTGGGCCGGCTGCGGCCGCACCGGAGTCGTCGTCGGCTGCTGGCTCGTCAGGCACGGGATGGCGCCGCAGGCCGCGCTCGCGAGGATCGCGGAGACCCGCGGACTCGGCTGCCCGCAAACGCTCGAGCAGCGTTTGATGATCCTCGATTGGGAACGCGGTCGATAAGAGCTGAATGGGAGTCAGGCTCCAGCCTGAGCACCAACTCACTGAGACGGGTGAGCGAGCCCGAGCCGTCTCTCTCCGATAGCCGTCCAGAGCAATGTCGGCCGGTCCCGTGGTCTCTGCGCGACCCGCGTCGAGGGGACGTCGAACGACCCTGCGCGGGAGCGCTCGTGCATTCGCCTCCTGAGAACGACGACAACCCCCTGGGCCAAGAGCTCGCGGGGCGTCTCGAGTCGCTCGCGACCTGGGTCGACGAGATCGACGCGCGCCTCCGCGCCGCAGAGCTCACGACCGGCGACGAGAAAACGGCCAAAGAGCTCCGCCGCGCCTTAGAGGCGCTGGCAAAGCACGATCCGAAGCTCGAAAGCCGCCTCACGAACCGCGTCGACGTGCTCGCCGACCGACTCGCCACCCTGGGCTTGACGGTCTCGACGTCTGCAGCCTCGGTCGCAGCGAAGGAAGGCGAGATCGTGAGTCTCAGGCGGGAGCTCGCCGATGGCGCAGAGCGCATCCAAAGGCTTGCACGAGACCTCGGCGGTGCCGCCGGCGCCGCAGAGGTCGAAGAGCTCCGGTCGGCGGTGAGCGCACTCTCGGCCGAGCATCCCAAGCGAACTGGCGATCAGCGGATCGACGAGCTGGGCCGGAAGGTCGATTACTTCTCCGAGCGGCTCGACACGCTCGCCAAGACGGTGGCGGCGACGGCCTCAGGCCTGGCGGGCCGTGAAGGCGACGTCGCGGTCCTCAGGCAGCGCCTCGAAGAGAGCTCGACCCGCGTCGAGCACGCCGTCGCCGAGCTGCGCCCGTTGCAGGGAGAGAGCGCACTCATGGAAAGGCTCGACTCCCTCGAGAGCGCGGTCGCGACGACAACTTCAGATCTCGCCGAGCGCAAGCGCGACATCACTGCCGTCCGGGCGCGGATCGACGAGGCGTACGCGCGGGTGGGCGCAGTCGTCTCCGACCTCCAGCGCTCGATCGGCGCCCTGACCTCTCAGGTCGCCACGCTCGAGCAGCTCCCGGCTGCAACCGAGCAGGCACTTCTGCAGCACTCGGTCGAGCTGAACGCCAGCATCTACGCCCTCGGTGGACGACTCGACTCACTCGCTCAGAGTGTCGAGTCGACAACAAGAGAGCTCGCCGGCAAGGAGCTCGGGCTGCCGGACGAGCTCCAGCGGCTCGTCGCACAGCTCACCGAGCGACAGGACGCCTCCGAGCGCGAGCGCGCCGCGGCCGCCTCCGAGCTCACCCGGAACGGCGAAGCCTGGGCCGAGGAGCGCATATGGGTACGCGCCCAACTCGAGGCGCAAGCCGTAGCGCACGCCGCCTCTTCGCAGTCGCACGCGACCTTCGGCCCGCTCGCCGAGACCTTGATGACCCGCCTCGACGCCCTCGAAGACGACCGCGGTAGCGTCGTTACCGAAATCGCGCGGATCGCAGACGCTCTGGATGTCGAGAGAGCGTCGCTGCGAGCCCAGATCGCCCACCTGGCGGCCGCGTTCGAGCAGGCCGCGGCGGCCAAGACGGAACCTGCCTCGAGCAACGACGACGAGACCAGACGAGTGCTCCGCGAGCTCACCGGTCGCTTCGACGCGGGGGAACGGGACCGCGAGGCGGCGACGGCGGAGATCGGTCGCGCAGCCGCGTTGTGGGCCTCCGAGCGCTCGTCGCTGGAGTCGCGGCTCGACGAGGTTGCGACGCAACTCGTTCGGGTCGAGTCGAGCACGCGCGAGACTCGACGTGCGGCGTCCTCGGAGGACGAGGTCGCCCAGCTGCGTGTTCTTGTCGACGGCCTTCGCTTGCGACTCGCGGCGAGCGAGCAGGGACTCGCAGCAGTGGCTGGCGCGAGCGACATGGGTACCCGCCTCGACGAGCTGAGCCGGCGAGTCGACTCGGCCGAGAGACTCGGTCCGACGCTCGTCGCATCGTCCGGCGGCGAGCCGACTGCGGGCGAGGGTCGGTTCCGGCTCGAGCTACGCGCCCTCGAGCTCCGGCTGGAGCACGCGGAGGACGCGGCGCGCGAGAGTCGCGAAGCAGTCCTGGTTCAGCTGCAGCGGCTTGCGTCGCGGATCGACTGGCGGCTCGAGAGGCTCGAGTCCGAGGAGGCGGAGACCTTCTCCGAGACCGCGAGCGGTGGCGCGCAGGTCGTCCCCATTCGCGGAGCCGAGGTGTAGAGGTCCGGCGAATCGGGAACTCGAATTTGATGCGGCTTCTCGACCTCCTGTACTTCCTCGGCGCGCGCGGCTCATGGGCGCGTGGTCGGCTCGCCTATCGGCTGCTCTGGAGCATCGTCGTCGCAGACCGGTCCGCAACCCGCCGATAGGCTCGTCTCCTGGCGCAAGATTGGAATCCGCTCGCACTGACACCAATCGCGCAAGATCTTTGAACGTCCGCTTCGCGGCCGCGGCGCCGCTCTTTCAAATCTCCCTTTACGTAATGAGGTAGGCCATCAGGATCGCGTCGACGAGCTCGTCCTCGCGCGCGTACTGCTGTTTTCTGTAGCCCTCGCGCTCGAACCCAAAGGACTCGTAGAGCTGAAGGGCGGGCTCGTTCCAGGGGAAGACGTGTAGCTCGAGCTTCGAGATCTCGGACACACGCGCCCAGCCGACGGCCGCGTCCAAGAGCATTCGTCCGATTCCCCGGCGCCGCTGCTCCTCGGCGACCATCAGGCCGAGGTCGGCGATGTGGCGGCTTGCCGGATGAGGGTCGCGGGAGAGCGAGATCCGCCCGACGATGCCGCCCTCTTCCTCGGCGACGAACACCGCAGCGTCCGGATGACGAAACACCGATTTCAGATACCTGCGCTCATCACCAATGGAGCGCCAGCTCTCCGTCGCGAGGATCCACCGCCCCTCCTCGCTGCCGACCGCCTCGGCGAGTGAGACGAGCGAGGCGGCGTCGGCCGGCTCCGCTCGGCGCACGTCGATCATCCGACGACCACTCCGGCGCCGCCGCGCCGCGAATCGCCCGCGGCGGCCAGCATCCCGTCCGCTCGGAGCTCGACCGCCTGCACTCCGCCGAAGTAGAGGTTGCGCCCCGTCCAGCGAACGACGTTCCAGGCAGCTTCGAGCTCGTGAATGTCGTCGGTGGCACCTCCGCCTTCGACGTGCAACGTGGAACCCTCGACGTGCATGCGCGGTGCTTCGATCGCCTCCTCGACCCCGAGCGACCCGCCGACGACGTGCCACGTCACCTGCGCGATCGCGCCCGCCAGCCTCACCGACCCTGCGCTGCCGAGCACGAGCCGCGGGCGGTCGTCCTCGAGCACCAGCGTAGGCGTCAACATGCTCGGCAGGCGCGTTCCCGGAGCGCGCTCTTCGTAGCCGATAACGTCGAGCTCACCCAGCATGTTGTTCAGCTGGGCACCCCCGCGGAAGACTCCCGACCCGGACCCGAGCGTCGACGAGAGGGCGGCCGCGGTTCCAGCGGCGTCGACGACCGAGACGTGCGTCGTCCCCGTCAGCGGGCCGGTTGCCGACGCGCCGTACGCGATCTCGAGCGCCCGCGCCTTGTCCGCGAGCGACGGATCGCCAGCCTCCGCGAGCAGCTCCAGGATCTGGATGACGATGGCGCCGCCTCTCGACGGCGGCGAGGTGGCGAGAAGGCGACGTCCGAGCACGGTCGTCTCGAGCGGCTTTGAGCTCGCGACCTTGTATGCGGCGAGGTCCTCAGCGAGCTCGGGGAGCAGCTCGGCCACCGCGCCCGCGCCGGCATCGCGAACGCGCTCGAGCGTCGCGCAGAGGTCTCGGGTGACAACGCGGGCAGGGTCGCCGTACACTCGCCGTCCACCCTCGTCGCGGAGCAGGATCTGCCCGAGGATTCCGTGCAGGAACGCACGCGCCTCGTCGCACGGGACACCCTCGTGCGCAAGCTCGAGCGCCGGACTCACAAGCTCGGCCCAGGGCAGTGTCGCGAAGCGGCGATGTGCTTCCTCGAGGCCCGCGAGGAGCCCGGGCACGGAGACCGATCCGTCCCCGACGTGGAAGGTCTGCGTTCCTGCGTCGGCGAAATCGATCACGACCTCGTCCATGACGCCGAGCCGGACAGCCGGCACGGCGAAGAAGCAGTCGAGGATCGTCGTCTCCCCGCCCGGCTCGTGCACGAGCAGAAAGCCGCCACCTGCGGGGCCGGTCAACGGCCCTTCGGTCACGAAGGCCGTGAACGCGGCGGCGAGCAATGCATCAACCGCATTCCCGCCATCCCGCAGCACACGGCCGCCGGCTGCGGCGGTCAGCGGGTGGCCGGCTGCAATCGCACCTTTCATCGGGAGAGGTTACTCACCGTGGGTGGAACGATGTTCCGCCCCGCACACCTCGTGCGTTTCGCGTCCACGCCCCGCGCATCGGTCGTTGAGTGTGCGATTTCCTCAGTGGCCGGAGGCCGGCTTTGCCGGCCGGGAGGCCCCGCCAGGTGACTTCATGCCACGCGCCAGGAAGGGGGGTTCGTGGGGGG
>JBBDMN010000295.1:0-1677 GCA_040878305.1 Gaiellaceae bacterium | reverse complement strand
ATCAAGTCGATGCGCGGCGGAGACGCCGATGCCTCGGTCTACTACCTCGCAGCGATGCTCGAAGCGGGCGAGGATCCCCGCTTCATCGCCCGCCGCATGGTCATCCTCGCCTCCGAGGATGTCGGCAACGCCGATCCCCGAGCGCTCCTCGTCGCCGTCGCCGCGGCGCAGGCGCTCGAGCACGTAGGGCTTCCCGAAGCCCAGCTCAATCTCGCGCAGGCCGCGATCTACCTCGCCCGCGCCCCCAAGTCGAACGCATCCGCGCTCGCCATCTGGGACGCGCGTCGAGACGTCCGCGAGCACGGCAACGCGCGTCCACCGGCGATGCTCCGCTCCACCGGTCACACGGGCGCGGCGAAGGCCCGCGGTCATGGAGAGGGCTACCTCTATCCGCACGACGACCGCGCGGGGTTCGAGCTCTCGTACCTCCCGGAGGAGCTTCGGGGGCGCCGGTACTATCGGCCGGCCGACGAAGGGGAGGAGTCCGCGGATGACGGTGACGACGAGTGAGAAGGCGCCAGCGTTCGATCTCGAGGTGAAGCACGAGGAGCGCGTCGCGCTCAGCGACTTCCTCGGTCGCTCCAACGTCATGCTCGTCTTCCATCCCTTCGCCTTCACCCCGGTCTGCGAGGAAGAGGCGCGGGATCTGCAGGAAAACCTCGAGTCGTTCCGCAACGCGCAGACGGAGATCGTCTTCGTCTCCTGCGACCCGTCGGCCGCCCGTCAGGCGTGGAAGAAGGAACTCGGCGCCGAGTACACATTTGCGTCGGACTTCTGGCCGCATGGCGCCGCCGCCACGGCCTACGGCGTGTTCAACGAGCAGACCGGGGCTCCGCATCGCGGAACGTTTCTGATCGACAAGGAGGGCAGCGTCATCTGGTCGCTCGTGAACATGACGGACGAGCGCCGCACCGAGATGGTTCCGCAGTCGCTCGAGACGCTGCACGAGAAGGTGTGAGGCTGCATCTCGAGGAGTGGGGTCCGCCGCAGGCTCCCCGGATCGTCTGCCTCCACGGAGTCACGAGCCACGGCCGCCACTTCACGAAGCTCAGCGAAGCGCTCCCCGGCTTCCACGTTCTCGCGCCGGACCTGCTCGGGCACGGCTCCTCGCCGTACGAGCCGCCGTGGGACCTCCAAGCACACCTGGCCGCGATCGTCGAGACCGTCGGCACAGAGCCGGCCGTTCTCGTCGGACACTCGTTCGGCGGCCGCCTCGCATTCGAGCTGGCGGCCCTCGCGCCGAAGCTCGTCCCCCGCCTCGTTCTCCTCGATCCCGCGATCCACGTCCTCCCGCACGTGGCGCTCTTCGCCGCCGAGAACGCGCGCAAGGATCGAGCGTATGTCTCTTTCGAGGAGGGGATCGACCGGCGCTACGACGAGAGCCAGCTCCGCCGAGCCCCGCGCGAGCTCATCGAAGAGGAGCTCCAGGGACACCTCGTGCTGGACGACGACGGCCTCTGCCGCTACCGCTACTGCCAGTCGGCGGTCGTGACGGCATACGGCGAGATGGCCTCGCAGCCACCGCCCTTCGAACGCGTACGCATGCCGACGCTGCTCGTCCTCGGCGAGAGTTCCTACCTTCCGTACGACCACCTGCTCGAGGCGCATCAGGCAGCGCTCGGCGACCTCCTCGAGGTCGTCGTCGTTCCCGGCGGGCACACGGTGCTGTGGGACGCG
>JBBDMN010000294.1:0-1696 GCA_040878305.1 Gaiellaceae bacterium | reverse complement strand
GCGGTGACGTCTGGCAGCTGAGCTAGCGAATCACCCTGTGCATTGATTGGCGCAGTCTTATTGCACCTCCTGTGCCAGGCACAGGAGGTGCAACAATTCCGCACCAACCGCTGAGAAGCGCTCAACCAGGCCGTTTGCGCCACGCTGCCAACGCAGTGTCAATTCTGACTTGACAAGACTGCATAGATGATGTCATAGTGCAGTCACGATGCAGCTCGACAGTCACATCCAGGCGATCCAGGAAGACCTCGCCACCACTGCGGGTCTCGGCGATGAAGCAACCGCCAAGGCCGCTCAGCGGCTGAGCGAGGCCCTCGCCTCGACGCTCCACCTCCGTCTCCTCGACCTCCTTGGCGAGGCAGCGCTCGAGATCGGCGGACAGCTCGGCACGGGACGTGTCGAGGTGCGGCTCGCCGGACGCGAGCCGGAGCTCGTCGTCGTCATGGAAGACGCCTCGGACTCGGTCCAGGTCGCTCCCGGCGAGGAGTTCACCGAGCGCATCACGCTTCGGCTCCCCGAGAAGCTCAAGACGAGCATCGAGGCCGCCGCTGCCCAGGAAGGCATCTCGACCAACGCATGGCTCGTGCGCACCATTGCGCACATCCTCCACCGGCACTCCGCCAAACGCGGCCGAAACCGAATCCAGGGCTACGCCCAGGGCTGAAAGGAGAACCACATGCTTCTCGCACCACTCCCCTTCGACTACGCCACCCTCCTCGATCCGGGCGACCGCGTTCGCAAAGCGCGGAAGCGGACGACGGGCCGGCGGGTCCGTCGCACTCCCGGCCGCCAGGCACAGAGCTAGGCCGGGAATGCACACGTTCGAGACTCCCGGGAGCGTCTCCCTCCAGATCCGGCTCCCGAGTGGACGCGTCGTGGTCACGACGGCCGACGAACCGCGAACGAGTGTCGAGCTCATCTCGACCGGTCGTCGTGGCCCGGATGCGTTCGACGACGTTATCGTCAGTGCCGACGAGCGTCACGGGGGCCACGTCATTACGATCGAGCAGAAGGACCGCTTCCGCTGGGGCCCGATCCAGATCACCTGGGGAAGCGACCTCGAAGTACGCATCATGTGTCCTCCAGGAACCGATCTCGAGCTCTCCGGGGGTTCGACCGACCTTCAGGTCGACGGCGAGCTTGGTGAGGTATCGGCCAAGAGCGCGTCCGGCGACATCAGGTTGCAGGACGTCCGGAAGAAGCTCGAGGTCAAGACTGCGAGCGGCGATATCTCCATCGGAACGATTGAGTTGGGGGGCACCGTCGTCACCGTCTCCGGCGACCTCGACATCGGTCGCGTGCAGGCTCCGCTAACCGCACGGTCCGTCTCCGGAGACATACGGATCGGAGCCGTCGAAGCTGGCGAGCTTCATCTGCAGACCGTCTCAGGCGACGCCCGCATCGGTGTTGCGCGTGGAACGCGCGTCTGGATCGATGCAGTGTCGGTCTCCGGCGATCTCGGCTCGGAGCTCGGTCTCGCCGATCAGGCGCCGGAGGCAGAGTCAGATGCGGAGCAAGGCGGAGAGGTTGTCCCGCTGCATGTCAAGACGGTCAGCGGCGACGTCGCGATCGTGCGCGCCGCCGAAGCGCTGGCATAGGCCTGATGCGAGCGAGGAACGCCGCGGCTGCGAAACCGGACGCCTGCGGGGATTTCCGCGCGACCGGAATCCGCGCGAGCTGTTCCGGTCGCGGGGGG
>JBBDMN010000293.1:1284-9137 GCA_040878305.1 Gaiellaceae bacterium | reverse complement strand
CCGGTCTGCACGACCGAGCTCGGCTACATGGCCAAGATCAAGCCCGAGTTCGACAGGCGGAACGTCAATCTGATCGGGCTCTCCGTCGACCCGGTCGACAAGCACGAGAAGTGGTCGCAGGACATCGAGGAGACCCAGGGCCACGCGCCCAACTATCCGATGATCGGTGACACCGACTTCAACGTCTCGAAGCTCTACGGGATGCTCGGGGCGGACGTCTCGGGCGACCCGGCGGACCGCACCGCAGCCGACAACCAGACGGTGCGCAACGTCTTCGTCGTCGGCCCGGACAAGAAGGTCAAGCTGATCCTCGTCTACCCGATGACGACCGGCCGCAACTTCGACGAGGTGCTGCGCGTGATCGACTCGCTGCAGCTGACCGCCAAGCACAAGGTTGCGACGCCGGTGAACTGGCAGCAGGGCGACGACGTGATCATCGCCGGCTCCGTGTCCGACGACGAGGCCAAGGAGACATATCCGGACGGCTGGAAGTCGCCGAAGCCCTACATCCGAGTGGTGCCGCAACCACGCTGACTCTTTGGGCGCAAGACCGGAATCCGCTTAGCAGCGGATTCCGGTCGCGCGTACGTCCCTGGAGCCGGCCGCTTTCGCGGCGGGGGCGCTGCTCGTTCGGGTCAACGTCTGTTCTTTGGCGCGACCGCGGTGCTCCATTTCACCGCGGTCGGCGTGCCGTTATGCTCGCGCCGCGATGGCGACCGTGGCCGACATCATGACGCCGAGTGTTCTGAGCGTTCCACCTGACGCGACGCTCGCCGAAACTGCAGCCCGCATGAGCGCCCGGCACGTGGGCGCCGTCCTCGTGCTCGAGGATGGCAAGCCGACGGGAATACTCACCGAGCGCGACGTCCTCCGCGCGGTCGGCGAAGGCCGCATCGAGAGTGCGAAGGTCTCCGATTGGATGACGCCCAACCCGGAGACGATCGAGCCCTCGGAGTCGACCGACATGGCGGCGACGCTGATGATCCACGGCGGCTTTCGGCATCTGCCGGTGCTGGAGGAGGGAAACATCGTCGGCATCGTCTCGATCCGCGACCTGATGCGCGTCGTCCTCGACGACTCCGCCCCGCGTGGCGTCTAGCCGCGCGAGTACCTACCTCAGTCCGGGCGGCGCGAGGAAAGCACCTGCTTCAATCGTTCGAAGCCGTCCGTCCAGCCCGCGTGGTGAAGCTCATAGCGTCCTGCGGTGGCGAACGGACCTTGGTCGAGAACCATCTCGGTGGACGGCCCGGTGTCGCGAAACACAAGCACGACCACCGTCTCTTGGTCGTCCGGATCGGGAGCCTCCCAGGAAAACGTGTACGCGAGACGGTTGAGAGGATCGATCTCGCGGAACTCGCCAGTCAGGTAGAAGAGCTCGCCCTCGGGTGGCTGCATCGCGATCCGATACCGGCCCCCGACGCGCAGGTCGAGCTCGATGCTCGGAGCGGTGAAGTCCCGCGGACCCCACCACTCAGCGAGAAGCTCCGGTTCCGTACACGCGGCGAACACGAGCTGACGGCGCGCGGGCAGTACTCGTTCTAGGTGCAGCGTCAGCCCCTCCGACTCCGCGGTCACCCATTCCACCCCGGAACCCAGTCAGTTCCGGCGAGCGGGACACGTGCCATCGCCGCGGACTCCACGGTCAGCGCGACGAGGTCTTCCGGCTCCAGGTTGTGGACGTGCGACTTCCCACAGGCACGCGCCAGCGTCTGCGTCTCGAGCGTGAGAACGCGCAGGTAGTTGGCGATGCGACGGCCTCCGAGCACCGGATCGAACCGCGCCGCGAGCGCGTCCTCCTGCGTCGAGATTCCCGCCGGGTCACGGCCGGCCTGGTAGTCGTCGTAGAAGCCGGCGGAGCTCCCGATCTCACGGTACTCCCCGTCGAGCTCCGGGCTGTTGTCGCCCATCGCGATGAGAGCAGCCGTCCCGATCGAGACCGCGTCCGCGCCGAGCGCCAGCGCTTTCGCGACATCCGCACCGTTCCTGATCCCGCCCGAGACAATGAGCTGTACCTGCCGATGCATACCGAGCTCCTGGAGCGCGTCGACCGCGAGCCGCGTCGCCGGGAGCGTCGGGATTCCGACGTGCTCGATGAAGATGTCCTGGGTTGCGGCGGTGCCTCCCTGCATCCCGTCGACCACGATGGCATCCGCGCCGGCCTTCACCGCGAGCTGGACGTCGTAGTACGTCCGACTCGCACCGATCTTGACGAAGATCGGCTTCTCCCAGTCGGTGATCTCGCGAAGCTCGCCGATCTTGATCTCGAGATCGTCCGGCCCTGTCCAGTCCGGGTGACGCGATGCGCTCCGCTGGTCGATCCCCTTCGGCAGGTCGCGCATCTCCGCCACGCGGTCGGAGATCTTGTGGCCGAGGAGCATCCCTCCACCGCCCGGCTTCGCGCCCTGGCCGACGACGACCTCGATCGCGTCCGCGCGACGCAGGTCGTCAGGGTTCATGCCGTACCGGGAGGGAAGGAGCTGGTAGACGAGCGTCGTCGAGTGCTCGCGCTCCTCGTTCGTCATCCCGCCGTCGCCGGTCGTCGTCGAGGTGCCGACCTCGCTCGCGCCGCGGCCGAGCGCCTCCTTCGCCGGCGCCGAGAGCGCGCCGAAGCTCATCCCCGCGATCGTGACCGGGATCTTCAGCTCTAGGGGCTTCTTCGCGAAGCGCGTGCCGAGCACGACGTCGGTCGCGCAGCGCTCGCGATACCCCTCGAGCGGGTAGCGGGAGACGCTTGCGCCGAGGAAGAGGAGATCGTCGAAGTGAGGCAGCCGTCGCTTCGCGCCGAACCCGCGGATGTCGTAGATCCCCTCGCGGGAGGCGCGCTGGATCTCGGCGATGACCGTGCGGTCGAAGAGGTACGACTCGCGGAGGTTCCAGGGGCGCTCGGTCTCGGTCGCCATCAGTAAGCGCTCGCGTTGTCGATGCGGAAGTTGTAGAGCTGCCGCGCCGAGCCGTAGCGGCGGAACCCGGCAGGATCGGCATCGATACCCGCCGCGTCGAGCAGGGCGGCGAGCTGCGTCACGTGCTCGTCTCGGAGCTCCTTCTCAACGCAATCCGCGCCGAGACTCGCCACGCTGCCACCGACGTAGAGCCGGGCCTCATAGATCGAGTCGCCGAGCGCCTCGCCCGCGTCTCCGCATATGAGGAGGCAGCCGGTCTGCGCCATGAACGCGCTCATGTGCCCGACGGAGCCGCCGACGACGATGTCGATCCCCTTCATCGAGATCCCGCATCGGGCCGCGGCATCGCCGCGCACGACGAGCAGGCCGCCGCGTCCGGTCGCGCCCGCGGACTGGCTCGCGTTGCCGTCGACGACGACGAGGCCGGACATCATGTTCTCGGCGACGCCCGTTCCCGCGTTGCCGTGTACATGGACCGTCGCCCGCTTGTTCATCCCCGCGCAGTAGTAGCCCACGTGCCCGTCGATCTCGACGTCGACATCCGCGTCGATCCCGCAGGCCAGTGCGTGGGCGCCGCTCGGGTTCACGATGCGCCACGCGCTCGGGCCCGGCGTCCGGGAAAGATCGTGGAGGCGCTGGTTCAAGTCGCGGAGCGAGGTCGTCTCGAGGTCGACAAGCTCAACCGCGGCCTGCTCCCGCGCTGCGACGGCCATCAGACCGGTGCCTTCTCCCACACGTAGACCACCTCGGGCTGCGGCTCCCACGTCGTCGCGTCCGAGGCTCCGGGGAGAACCGAGATCGCCCGCCACTCCGAGCCCATCGCCACCCACTCGTCCGTCTCGGCCAGCACCGCCGGCTTGCACGCGATCGGATCGCGGAGGACCGCAAAGCCGTCCGCGGTTCCGACCGCAAAGGTGTAGAAGCCATCGAGGTCCTCGAGGCAGCCCTCGAGCGCCTGCTCCAGGGTCGCACCCTCGCGCATCCGCCAGGCTAGGTACCCGGCCGCGACCTCGGTGTCGTTCTCTGTCTGGAACTCGATGCCCTCGCGCCGGAGGTTCTCGCGCAGCCGGTTGTGGTTCGAGAGCGAGCCGTTGTGGACGAGGCAGAGGTCGAGCCCGGTCGAGAACGGGTGCGAGCCCTCGGTGGTGACACGGCTCTCGGTCGCCATGCGGGTGTGACCGAGGGCGTGCGTCCCCTGGAGGTCGGTGAGCCCGAACTGCTTGACGAAATCGCGGGGAAGCCCGGTCTCCTTGTAGATCTCGATGACGCTGCCGGCGCTCATCACACGCAGGTCGGGCCGACTCGCCCGCACCCACTCCTCCGCCTCGGCCGCGTCGGTCTCGACGACGAAGACAGCATGGCTCGAGCGAACGCTCGGCTCCGGAGCACCGCCGAAGGCCACGCCGAGCTCTGCGGCGAGGGCGGGCCAGTCCTCACGCGGATCGGGTGAGAAGAGCGTCAGCTTGCTCGCGCCGCTCGGGGCGGGGTCCCGATAGACCGCCACCCCCGCGCTGTCCGGGCCGCGGTCGTTCATCTGCCCGAGCATCGCCGCGAGATGGACCCCGAGGCGCGCTTCCACCTCGGGCGACTTTGCGAAGAGGCCGACGATTCCACACATATGTTCAGAAGTTACACATGGACATCACTGCCAACACCAGTTGGCTTGCCAATGTTGGTGTGATCGGTATGGAGGAAAGCTCCATATCAGGAGCCGTCTTTGCAACAGACTGTTACAAGGCGCATTTAGACGCCCGTTTTAGAACCTGGTGAGGTATTCGCGGATCTCCCACGGCGTGACCTGCTCGTGGTAGCGGCTCCACTCGTCGAGCTTGACCCGGATGAAGTAGTCGACGTAATCCTCCTCGCGGCCGCGCCCGAGCGCCTTGCGGAGCACCTCGTCCTGCTCGAGCTCGTGCGTCGCCTCGAGCAGGTTGCTGGGCAAGGTCTCCAGGCCCCGCGCCCGCAGCTCGTCGTAGGGAAGCGAGTAGAGATTCTCTGCGTTCGGCTCCCCGGCGTCGAGCTTCCGCTCGATCCCGTCGAGTCCGGCGGCGAGCACCGCGGCCGCCGCGAGGTACGGGTTGCACGAGCCGTCGATCGTGCGGTCCTCCACCCTCCCGGGCCCGGGGATGCGAAGCATCTGCGTTCGGTTGTTGTAGCCGTACGAGATCCACACCGGCGACCAGGTCGCGCCGCTGGTCGTCGTTCCCACCTTGAGCCTCTTGTAGGAGTTCACCGTCGGCGCGGTCAGCGCGCTCGTCGCGCGCGCGTGGGTCAGGAGGCCGCCGATGAAGTTGTAGGCAACCTCCGACAGCCCGAGCCCACGCGGGTCGGATTCGTCGAGGAAGAGGTTCGTGTCGCCGTCCCAGAGCGACATGTGGAAGTGGCAGCCGTTGCCGGTCAGGTCGCTGAACGGCTTCGGCATGAAGGTCGCGATCATCCCGTTCTGCTCCGCCAGTGTGTGAACCATGTAGCGGAAGAAGATCGCTCGGTCGCAGCTCGTGAGCGCGTCCGCGTAGGTGAAGTTCTGCTCGAACTGGCCGTTCGCGTCCTCGTGGTCATTCGCGTAGTTGCCCCAGCCGAGGTTGTTGCAGAAGCGCGAGATGGTCGTCAGGAAGTCGTACCGACGAGTCAGCCCGGCCATGTCGTAGCAGGGCTTCTCGAGCGTGTCGTAGGGATCGGCGATTGCGAGCGAGCCGTCCTCGCGCTGCTTGACGAGGAAGTACTCGAGCTCGAGCCCCATCTTGAACTCGAAGCCCTTGTCCTTGGCCTGCGCGATCATCTGCCGCAGGATCGTCCGCGGGCAATACGCCCACTCCTCGCCCTCGACCGTGACATCGCAGGCGAAGCGCGCGAGATTCTCCTGCCAGGGAACAGGTGTGTAGCTCGCGAGATCGGGGATCGCCGCGATGTCGGGATCGCTCGGAACCTGGCCGATCTCGCCCGCCGCGAAGCCGGCGAATCCGGCGCCCTCCTCGAGGAGTCCGTCGAAGGCCTCCCGCGACCCGACCGGGACGAGCTTGGCACTCGGTCGGGCGTACATGTCGACGAACTGCGCGAACACGAACTCGACCCCGCGTTCCTGCATGTCCTTCCACACCGAGTTGGCTGATGCGACGTCCGTTCCACCCATTGGCCGCGCCTCCATGGGACGTTGAGGCATAGCCGTAACACCCTCTGCGGCCGCTATGAAGGTGCGGTTTCTCCACACCTTCGTTGCGGCTATGTGTGCGGTTCGCTGCCTGCCTCATGGCGCGACCACCCCTGACGGCCGCTTCGCAGCCGCGGCGCCACCCCCTACGATTTGGGTCCGAGCGCCTGCTCGAGCTTCACCATCTTCACGGCGATCTCGATCATCAGCCAGTCGTCGCGGCGGAGATCGAGCCCCGACAGCTCGGCGATCCGGCGGAGTCGCTGGCGAAGGGTGTTCGGGTGCACGAAGATGGTCTCCGAGGTCGCGCTGATCGAGCCGTGGCGGCGCAGGAACTCCTCGAGCGTGAGGACGAGCTGAGAGCCGCGCTGGGCGTCGTACGCGGCGAGCCGGGACACGGCATCGACCGTCGCATCGCGGATTCCGCCGTCGACGGCAACGCGAAGGAGGTACTTGTAGGCGCCGAGGTCCTCGTACGAGAGCACCGCTGGCTCGCCGCTCAGTACGACCGTTCCGAGAAGTGCCTGCTGCGCTTCCGCAAAGCCGTCCGCGAACGTCGCCTCACCCTCGCACACGCTCGAGACGCCGACGGAGACCGGAGTCGCGAGCTCGCCGTGAATCCGCCGAAGCCGCTCGAGAAACGAGTCCGCATTCGCGCTCTGGAGCTTCACGAGGGCGCGGAGCGACTCCTCGCGGCGGTCGAAAAGCGACCCCGGTGCTGCAAGACGGAGAGCGCGCTCTAGCACGTCACCCGACGGCTCCGCCACGAGCACCACGTGCGGCAGCGAGAGGTTGCAGCCGAGGCGCGCGGCACGCCCTTCGAGATCGCCGCGCGGACGGCCGCCCGCGAGCTCCTCGAAGAAGTCCTTGATCAGGTTCTTCTCCGTGAGCTGCTCGATGACCTGGACCTTCTTGATCCCGACCGCGACCTGGCTTGCGACGGCCCGCCCGAGCTCGACGCGCGTGGAGCCCTCCGCGACGAGGAGCCCGATCAGCTCGCCATTCGCCACGAGAGGGACCGCAAGGCGCGAGCTGCGGCCGCCGCGGGCAAGCTCGGGGCCGAGCTCGGCAAGACCGAGCGTCTGGCGCGCGCTTCCCTGCTCGGGATCGCTCGCGACCCGTTCGAGCTCCTCGCTCGACGGCTCGAGGAGATAGACATGACAGGCACGCGCGGCCAGGAGCGGGCGGGCGCCGGCGACCACCGTCTGCAGCAACTCGTCCAGCGCGTCCGCACGGGCGATCGCCTCGGCGAGCTCGGTCAGCTGCTCGAGCTCCGCGACGCGGAGGCGTGCGTCCTCGTACATGCGCGCGTTCTCGATCGCGCTCGCCACGAGCGACGCCGAGGTGACGAGGAAGTCGACCTCGTCGTCCGAGAACTCGCGCGGTGCCTCGGTGTGGGCGGTGATGACGCCGATCACCTTGTCCGAGCGGCCCACGACCGGAAGAGCGAGCAGCGACTGGAACTTCTCCTCCTCCAGCTCGGGAAAGTATTTCGTCCGCGGGTCGGCGAGCGCGTCGTCGCGGATGAACGCCGGCTCTCCACGCTCGACGGCCCACCAGGCGAGGCCCTCCCCGCGCTCCATCACGACCTTGCCCGCCTGCCGCTCGTACGGCGGGGAGGCGGCGCGCAGCACGAGTCGCTCGCCGTCGTCGTCGAGGAGGTACGCAAAGCAGGCGTGCACGCCGCTCGCGTCCGACATGAGCCGAACCACAGCGCGGAGCACCTCCGTCAGCTCGAGCGACGACGCGACCGTCGACACGATCTGCTGCAGCGTCTTCTCCGCCGTTTGCAGCGCCATTCACCC
>JBBDMN010000293.1:0-1184 GCA_040878305.1 Gaiellaceae bacterium | reverse complement strand
AGGTGGCGCTCGTACGCGCCGGTCGCGAGGATCTCGGCGATCTGGTCGACGGCGAAGCGCAGCTCGTCGTCGGAGTTGAAGAAGTGCGGGCCGAGACGGATTCCCGCGTCCGGCCGGAAGTCGCAGAGGATGTCGCGCTCGGCGAGCTCCGCGTGAACGGCCGGGAACTCGGGAACGTGGACCACGACCGATCCTCCGCGGCGCTCGGGGTCACGTGGACTACGGATCTCGAAGCCCGCGTCGTCGACGAGGTCGATGAGAAGCTGGGTCTGGCGAAGGGAGCTCTCCCTGATCCTTGGCACGCCGATCTCCTCGATGAGGTCGTATCCGGCTGTCGCCGCGAAGTGGGCGGCGGGATTGGGTGTGCCGGTGAGGAAGCGAGCCGCGCCCTGCGCGTACTCCATCTCCTCCTCGAAACCGAACGGCCGCGCGTGCGCCTGCCACCCCGTGTAAGTCGGGGTCAGACTCTCGGACAGGTCTGGACGGACATAGAGCCATCCGTTCCCCGGCCCGCCGCAGAGCCACTTCACCGAGCCGCCGACCGCGAAGCTGACGCCGAGCTCGGAGACGTCGAGCGGGACGATCCCCGCCGACTGGTAGCAGTCGAGAATCACGTGCGCACCCGCTTCGTGCGCTCGTCGGACGATGGGCTCGACGTCCTGGATCTCTCCCGCCTTGAAGAGGACATGGCTGATCGGGACGAGGAGCGTGCGCTCGTCGATCCGCTCGACGATCTCCCGGTCGTCCTCGCACACGATCACCTCGAGATCGCGCTGGGCCTGGTACAGGTAGCGCACCGAAGGGAAGCTCCCGCGCTCGTAGACGACCCGGTTTCGGCGAGGATCGACCGGGAGGAAGCAGGAAAGGACGACGGCTTCCGCGATCGCCACGTTCTGGTGCATGACCGTCGAGCCAGGCGGTGCGCCGATGATGCGTCCAACCTGGTCGCCGACGGTCGACGGCGTCTGCCACCACCCCTCGGCCCACGCGCGGATCCCGCGCTCTGCCCACATGCGGGCGAACTCGGCGAGGCGCTCCGCAGCCTGCCGCGGCATCGCTCCCAAAGAGTGGTTGACGAGGTAGGTCGTGTGCTCCAGGATCGGGAACTCGGCGCGATAGTCGGCTAGCTGGCGCAAGACCGGAATCCGCTCGCGCGAATTCCGGTCGCGCGAAAATCCCTGAAG
>JBBDMN010000292.1:0-1714 GCA_040878305.1 Gaiellaceae bacterium | reverse complement strand
CCGAGCAGGAACGTCTGGCCCTCGCGCGCCTCGTACACCATCTCCTCGTCGAGCTCGCCGACGCGCCCGCCGCCGTCGACGAGGTAGACGCCGAAGAGGCCGCGGTCCGGGATCGTGCCCGCGTTCGTCACGGCGAGCCTGCGCGCACCGGAGCGTCCACGCACGAATCCGGCCGTCCGATCCCACACGATCCGCGGCCGGAGCTCCGCGAACTCGTCCGAGGGGTAGCGGCCGGCGAGCATGTCGAGGACGTTCTCGAGCTGGGCGCGCGAGAGGTCGGAGAACGGATAGGCGCGGCGGACGAGATCGTGGAGATCGTCCACGGAGACCTCCTCGTCGGCGCAAATCGCGACGATCTGCTGGGCGAGGACGTCGAGGGTATTGCGCGGGATTCGAGTCTCCTCGATCGCCCCCTCGCGCATCGCGCGCGCCACGACTGCCGACTCGAGCAGGTCGGCCCTGAACTTGGGGAAGATCCGGCCCTTCGAGACCGAGTGGAGATCGTGCCCGGCGCGCCCGACCCGCTGCAGCCCGCGCGCAACCGACTTCGGGCTCTCGACCTGGATGACGAGGTCGACGGCGCCCATGTCGATGCCGAGCTCGAGCGAGGAGGTGGCGACGAGGCACGGGATCTGCCCCGCCTTCAAGAGCTCCTCCACGACGAGCCGCTGCTCCCGCGCGAGCGAGCCGTGATGCGCGCGGGCGATCTCCTCCTCGGCCAGCTCGTTCAGGCGAAGCGCGAGCCGCTCGGCGAGCCGGCGGTTGTTGACGAAGACGATCGTCGAGCGGTGCGCACGGACGAGCTCGAGGATCGCGGGATAGATCGAGGGCCAGATAGAGCGGCTCGATTGTTCGACTCCGGAGCCCATCTGGACTCCGTCCGCCAGCGGCGGCACGGATAGGTCCGCGGTCGACCCGAGCTCGCGCATGTCCTCGAGCGGGACGACGACCTCGAGGTCGAGCTCCTTGCGCGTGCCGGCGTCGACGAGCTCGATCTCGCGCTCCGAGCCGGCGACGAAGCGGCCGATCTCGGCGAGCGGGCGCTGCGTCGCTGACAAACCGATGCGCTGCATCGGTTTGTCGAGGAGCATCTCGAGGCGCTCGAGGCTCAGGGCGAGATGTGAACCGCGCTTCGTCCCGGCGACCGCGTGCACCTCGTCCACGATCACCGTCTCGACGCCGCGCAGCGTCTCGCGGGCCTGCGAGGTGAGCAGGAGAAAGAGCGACTCGGGGGTCGTGATCAGGATGTCCGGCGGCGTCTTGAGCATCCGCCTGCGCTCGTCGGCCGGCGTGTCGCCGGTACGGACCCCGACCGCGAGCTTCGACCTGAGACCCGCGAGTGGGCTCCGCAGATTGCGCTCGATGTCGTAGTTGAGCGCCTTGAGCGGCGAGACGTAGAGGAGTCGCAGCCCCTCTCCCGGTGAGTCGTTCAGCCGGTCGATCCCGATCATGAACGCCGCGAGCGTCTTGCCCGAGCCGGTGGGCGCCTGGATTAGCACGTGCCCGCCGCGCGCGATCGCAGGCCAGCCGGCGGCCTGAGCGGGCGTCGGTGCCGCGAACGCCCGCTCGAACCACGTCCTCGTGAGCGGGGAGAAGGCGTCGAGAGCGTCCACCTCTCAAGGGTAACGCGAGCGTCGCGCCTCGCCCGCGCGGCCCAAACGGACGTGGCTAAATGTGACAATTTACACGCGTTGTCTCTACTGGCAAAATTGCC
>JBBDMN010000291.1:0-1716 GCA_040878305.1 Gaiellaceae bacterium | reverse complement strand
TCACGCCGGAACCTCCTCGCGCACGAAGCGGAGCTCGGGGACGTGCGCGAGCTCTCCTACATCCCGGGCCATCTCGAGGAAGGCGTAGAGGCCCGCACGCTCACGGGGCCCGAAGCTGTAGCGGAGCTTCTCGAAGTAGCGCGCGAGGAAGCCGGGCGGATACCCATACGTCTCGCTCGCCTGCTGGGCGAGGCGCTCGGGCTCCGAGCGGGCGAGCCGCACCGAGGCAACGAGCGAGTGCTCGAGCTCGAGCAGCCCCTCGACTACCGGCTCCGTGGCCGCCCACACCGCGAACACCATCGGCAGGCCCGTCCGCTCGAGCCAGAGACGGCCGAGGTCGAAGTGCGGCGTCGGGTCCTCGAACGCGCTCCGCAGCGCCGCGTCGCCGATCAGCAAGGTCGCGTCCGCATCCATCCCGAGCGGCACGATCTCGGCCTTCGGAAGGAGGATGCGGACGAGCACGACCGAGGTTGCGCTCTCCGGCGTGACCGCGACCGAGCGCACCTGGCCGAACGGGATCCGCGTCACGAGCTGAATCGAGTCGATAGCTCCCTCCGACGAGACGCAGAGCCGCGGGAGGATCCGTAGGCTGTCCGCGTTCCGCGCGTACTCGATCGACGGGATGGGCGCGATGTCGAGGTCGCCGTCGAGGAGCATCCGGTTGAGCTCGGTCGGGACGCCGGTGATTTCCTCGACGTCCGTCTCGAGCCCGTAGAAGACGGGCGCCATGTTCACGTATGAGATGCGACCGAGCCGAATCATTGGCGCGTCCCGCGTTTGCGCCAGAGCCAGGTGGCGACTGCGAGGACGATCAACCCGCCCCAGACGACGAGAGCGATCGGCGAGACGCTCACAACTGTGTCGTCCGAGCCGAAGTAGCCCCCCGCGCTGAAGAGCGCCGAGAGAATCAGCACCCCTGCCGCGAAGACGCCGAGCGCATACACGACCAAAACGAGCACGGGACGTCTACGTGTGGTCACCTGCGGCTCGGCCCGCGTCTTGGCGGTGCGGCTCACGCGGTCCCCTGCATCGTCACCACCGCCGCACCTCGGCGTAGAGCGTGTCGCGCTGGACGGGAATACGGCCCGCCTCGCGCACGAAACGGACGAGCTCCTCGATCTTCTGCTCGGTCTCGGTACGCGCTCCTGCGGCGTGGAAGATCTCCTCGCGCACTACCGTCCCCTGCACGTCATTCGCGCCGAAGTGGAGCGCGACTGCGGCGAGCGGCATCCCCATCATGATCCAGTAGGCCTTGATGTTCGCGACGTTGTCGAGCATCAGGCGCGAGAACGCGAGCATCTTCAAGTCGTCGGTGCCGGTCGTGTGGCGCCAGCCGCGCCGCTCGAACACGGTGTTCTCGGGGTGGAAGGCGAGCGGGATGAAGGCGAGGAAGCCACCGGTTCGATCCTGCTGCTCGCGCAGCCGGAGGATGTGGTCGACCCGCTCCTCGTATGTCTCCACGTGGCCGTAGAGCATCGTGCAGTGCGTCGGGATGCCGAGCGAATGAGCGGTGTCGTGGACGTGGAACCAGATCTCGGGACTCTCCTTGCCGGGCGCGACGAGGCGCCGCACGCGGTCGGCGAAGACCTCGGCGCCCCCGCCCGGAAGCGAACCGAGGCCGGCGGCCTGGAGCTCGCGGAGGACCTCCTCGTGCGTCAGCCCCGAGAGCGTCGTCATGTGGTGGATCTCCGAGGCCGTGTAGCACTTCAGGTGCAC
>JBBDMN010000290.1:3206-9387 GCA_040878305.1 Gaiellaceae bacterium | reverse complement strand
ACCGGCTCCGGCTGGATCGTCGCCCTCTGCGGCGACATGATGACCATGCCCGGGCTCGGGAGGACGCCGGCCGCGTTCTCGATCGACATCGACGAGTCGGGCGAGACGGTTGGGCTGTTCTAGCCGCTCTCGGGGTGAACGATCAGGACGTCGCAGCGCGCCATGCGCTGCACGCCCTCGCTCACCGAGTGCCCGAGCATCCGTTCGACCTGGCTGAGCTCTCGCGTCCCGACGACGATCAGGTCGGCGTTGCGGCTGTCGGCGACCTCGACGATCGCCTCGGCGATCTCACCGACGGCCTCGACGAACTCCGCCTCGATCCCGAGCTCGCGCAGCTTCGCCTCGGCGAGCTGTAGCTCGGGACCCGCTCCCGCGGACGGCTCGCCACCGACGAGAACGGGAACGATGCTCGTCACGACGACCTTCGCGCCGTAGAACCCCGCCAACTCGGCCGCTCTGTCGAGAGCTCGGTCGGAGTCGTTGGTGTCGTTGTACGCGACGACGATCGTGTTCATGTGTCCTCCCTGGTTGGACTCGGCACATCCTCGGTGCGGCAAGGCCGGCGGGCATCCGGGTCGATGCGGCTCAGGAGGGCGGGTTTCTACTGAGCCGGTTCTGCTTGGTACCCCCCGAATCGAGGAGCAACCCCGAGCGCGCCGAGCATCCGGTCCTGCCAGTCCGGGTTCCCGCTGATGCACGAGGGACACGCGCGGAGTGTCGAGCCGCGGAGTGCAGGGTGGTCGACCTCGGCGCCCGGAGGCAGCTCGAGCCGACCCCAGGCGGCACCCGAGATCAGCCCGTCCGCCTGCTGTCTTGCGCAGATCGCGCAGCGGAGATAGAGCCGCGACATGCGTTTCAGAGTACTAGGCCTCTAACCCCACGGGCCGATGAAAGGCCCGTCCACGTCCGCCAACAGAAGGATCACGACCACCGCGATGCAGACGAGCGAGAGGATGACCATGAACCAGGCGAGCCAAGGGACCTCTTTCTGCAGTGGCGGGAAGTCGATCTGCTTGTCGGCCATCTGGGTCTCCTCTCCTCTAGACGGGGCGGTCGAGCGCCCCTGACGCCCTCAGCATCGCCTGCTGGCGCTCGAGCTTGCGCTTCTCGAGAACCACGAAGCCGACGAAGGCGATGAGCATGACCGAGAAGCCGACGATGGTCATGATCCAGGTGCCTGTCGAGCCCTCGCCGCCGAACGTCCAGAACTCGGCGATGTCCTCGCCCCACTCGTCGAACGGGAACGCGTCGAACATCGCCTAGCTCCTCTCTCCCGTGCCGACGGGGGTCGTGGGTCTGCCGTTCGTCTGCCAGTACGCATCGAGTAAGACTGGCGCCGAGTCGACCTCGCGGCCGTCGGGCTCCACGATCACTTCCGGCACGCGCTCGAACTCGGGGAAGAAGTCCATTCCGAACTCGGCCAGGTCGAGGCCTTCGAGCTCGACCTCCGGAGGCACGCGCAGGAGATTGAGCTTCTTCAAGATCCAGCTGACGACGTAGCCGGGCAGGAACGCGAGCGGCAAGAAGGCCAGCATGCCCATCAGCTGGCCGCCGAACGAGGACTCGATGTTGTTGACGCCGGTCGGGTACCCGCCGGCGAAGATGCCGACGAGCAGCACCCCGTAGAAGCCGCAGACGCCGTGGACGGCGACCGCGCCGACGGCGTCGTCCACGCGCAGCTTCTTCTCGATGTATCCGCCAGTCCACACGGCGACCATGCCTCCGGATATCGAAAGCACGTACGCGAGCGAGGGGTGGTACACGTCGGCGCCCGCAGACACGGAGATCACACCCGCGAGGCCTCCTGAGAGGGTCCAGAACGGATCGCCCTTGCTCGCGAACCAGCCGCCCGTGAACCCGCCGGCGAAGCCGATCGTGATCACGAACGCGATCGCGCCCAGAGTTGTCGGCGAGCCGTAGATGTTGAGCCAGCCGGGGAAGATCGTCGACTGGATCACGAGGCACGCGGCGTAGAAGCCGTAGAACCCCGTGAAGATCAGCATCAGCCCCATGAGTGTGAGATGGATGTTCACGCCTCGGTAGCTTCGGGCCAGCCCGTCGGCTGTGTACTTGCCGATTCGCGGCCCGAGGTTCAAGAGCACCCCGAACGCGAAGGCTCCTGCGACGCCGTGCACCACGAGAGACGCGATCGCGTCGTGGAAGCCGAAGCGCGTCGTGAGCCAACCGCCGGAGCTCCAGCCCCAGGCGGCGTCCATGATCCACACCACCGAACCGAGGAGCGCCGTGAGGATCAGGTACGCCGAGAGGCGGATCCTCTCGATGACGGCTCCCGACATTATCGAGCCCGTCGTCCACGAGAAGAGGAGGAAGGCGAGGAAGAAGACGGCGCTGACGTGATCCTGGAGATTCGGGCCCATCTGGGCCGCCCAGGGCGCCGTCGCCCCGCAGAAGCCCTCGAGGACGTCCGGGCTCGCATGGCCCGACTTCGGCCAACCCTCTTGGAAGCAGCCGTAGATGTACCAGCCGAAGTAATAGAAGGTCGGCGTCACGACGGCGATCGTGAGGATGTTCTTCATCGCCGTCGACATGACGTTCTTGCGCCGCGAAGCGCCACCCTCGTACGCCATGAAGCCCACGTGGATCAGCCACATGATCACGACCGTCCAGAAGTAGAACTGCTCGGTCAGGATCTGGGAGTCGAGCGAAATCTGCTCCTGAAGCTCTTCAGGAGTCGCTTGGGCTAGCCAGGACTTGACGATCGACGAGATCATTCAACCCCCCTCCTCGGACGGGCGGGAGACCGCAGTCGGCGTGTACCGGGACCGTATGAAGCGCCAGGGACGGTTTCCATGTCCCCCGGTACCGGCGTTGCCGACCCAACTATGTGCGGGTGCTACACAACGGCGTCCCGGTCACGACCTCGCGACCTCGCCCGTCTGGGCGTCGACCAGGTAGTTCTCGAAGCGGGTCGGTCGTCCATCTGCGTCGAGGCTTTCCGCCAGCCCGACGATCCAGACGAGCCGGGTCGGAATGCCCCGCTGCACGGCGCGTATGACGACGCACCCCTGCTCGGCACACGGCGTGAAGGCGGCCTCGCCCGTGGCGATCTCGATCGCCTCCTCCTGCGAGATCTCCTGGTTGTGTGAGCCGCAGGTGCGCGCGACGACGAGCGCCGCGAGAAGAACCAGTCCAAGCGCGAGGATCCTTCCGAGCGGGCGATCGCTGAGCCCGCGTCGCCGTTCGGGCGCCGCGGGCGCGCGCCCGTCACCCGCTGCTGGCGTTCCAGCGTCGGTAGACAGCGTAGGCCCTCAGGAACAGGTAGCCGACGAAGTGGGTCATGACGACGAGGAAGAGCCACCAGAACCACCACAGGAAGTGGACGTGCATCTCACGGAGCTCGATCACGGTCAGGTAGAGCGCGACCGCGAGCGTGAGCCAGAGGAGGATCGGCGCGACCCCGAGCACGAGGAAGACGAGCACGCCCGGGATGGTCTACGAGCCAACCGGCGGGCGCAAGGTTAAGCGTTCGATCTCCGGCCGGTCGCGCCGATCCCGGTGGCCGCCGGGAGGCGAGGCGGGGCTCGAGCCGTGCGGTGCGACGAAAGGAGGGGGCCGGCGGGGGAACCACGGGTTCCTCCGCCTAGCTCCAGGGGTACGGCGAGCTCGAGACAGGGTGGAGGTCGCCGGTTGCGAAGCGCTCGAAGCGGAAGGGGTAGAGAAGGCGCGAATGCCCGCCGAGCAGGACGCTCGCGACCTCCTTCCCGACGCCGATCATCTTGTAGCCGTGGTTCGAGTCGAGGATCGCGTAGAGGTTCGGCCGGAAGTAGTCGAAGACGGGGAAGTTGTCGGCGGTGAACGCGCCGACACCGCCTGAGCGCGCGTTCTTGTAGAGCGGCCGGCAGCCCTCGAACCGAGACATAGCGTGCGAAAGCCCGGCGCAGAAGAGGTCGGGGAAGGTCGGGTCGATGTCGGTCGTCTGCGGATAGGGGTCGAGCACGACGTCGTCTTGGACGACGAGAGGCGAGGCGCCGCCCTGCACCGAGTGGCGGTCGCGCTTGAAGTAGATCCCCCAGAGCTCGTCCGAGATCAGCTCGCCCTCGTCCGTGTGCAGCGGGGCATCGGTGTCGAGATGGATGACGGGTGGCGGGCCGCCATCGGCGGTCGCGAAGAGCATCGGGTCGATCCCGACCTCGCCCTCCTGGAGGTTCCAGTAGGTCCACATCGGCTGGTCGCGGGCGATGTCGCCAGAGGACGTGTGGACGTCGATCGTCTCGGGCATTCCGAGCATCGCCCAGAAGCGCTTCGCCCACGGGCCGGGCGCAATGACGACCTGCTCGCCAACTTCGATCCGACCCGTTGACGTCTCGACGGCGGCGATCGAGCCGTCCCCTTCCTCCTCGAACCCCGTGACCTCGACGCCGGTAAGAACCGAGACGCCGGCCTCACGACACTTGCCGTAGAGACCGTCGACCGAGGCCATGTTGAACGCGAATCCGCCCTGATGCTCGTGCAGGCAGGCCGTGACTCCCTTCGCGCGCCAGTCGGGGAAGAGCCCCTTCATGTGCGCGTCGACCTCCGCTTCGCCGAGGATCAGCTCCGAGCGGTAGCCGATCCGCTCCTGCCGCTCGTACGTCGCCGTGAGATCGTCTTCCTGGATGGCGGCACCGAGTGCGATGTAGCCGACGGGGTTGTATGCGTAGGCCGCGGGATCGGATTCCCAGACCTCGACACATGCCTGCATCAGCTCGCTCATCGCGGGCTGGAAGTAGTTGTTGCGAACGACGCCGCAGGCGATTCCGGAGGCACCCGCCCCGGGCTCGGCCTTGTCGAGGACGACGATGTCCGCACCCGAGCCGAGCCCGCGTGCGCTCAGGTCCCGCGCGAGGTGGTACGCGGTCGAGAGGCCGTGGATGCCCGCGCCGACGACGACGTAGGAAGATCGCTGTGTCATGCTAATTGCGCCTACGGCAATCGAGTTCCATCAGACGGTTGGAGAGTAGCCAGTCTGAGCGGCCGCGGTCAACCCGATTTTTGAGTGCGACCATGCCCGCATAGAGTGCATTCGTGCTCGAGGCGCGCACCGACGTCGTCGGCAGCCTGCTCCGGCCGCCGGAGCTTCTGGCCGCCCGTGAGCGACGTGATCTCGGCGAGCTGACCGACGCGGAGTTCAAGCGAATCGAGGACGCGGCCGTCGACGACGCGCTTCGGCTCCAGGAGGAGGCCGGCCTCGACGTCGTCACGGACGGCGAGATGCGCCGCCTCTCGTTCCAGAGCCAGCTGACCGAGGCGGTCGACGGGTTCGGAGCCTGGGATCTCGACGCATTCCTCTGGGGAGAGTGGCACTCGAACGAGCTCGACGACATGAAGGTTGAGCGCCCACGGATTGCCGTCGAGTCGACGCTCCGCCGGAAACGCTCTCTCTCGGCCGAAGAGCTCACATACGCGCGCGGGCGCACGGACCGTGTCTTGAAGGTGACGCTCCCGAGCCCGAGCCTCTTCTCGAACTTCTACGACCCGGAGCGGTCACGCCAGGCGTATGCAAGTCTCGAGGACTTCCTCGGAGCCGTCGCCGAGATCATGCGGGAAGAGGTCGAGGAGCTCGTCCGCTTGGGCGCGACCTACATCCAGCTCGACGCGCCGCACTACCCGTTGCTCCTCGATCCCACGTATCGCGAGTTCTACGAGAGCCGAGGCTGGCCGGCCGACCGCTGGCTCGACCTCGGGGTCGAGCTCGACAATCTCGTGATCGGCGACCACCCCGGGGTCACCTTCAGCATGCACCTCTGCCGAGGAAACCAGGCGAGCCGCTGGCTCGTCGAGGGCGGATACGACTGGCTCGCCGAGCGTCTCTTCCCTCGCGTCAACGCGGACCGGCTCCTGCTCGAGTACGACGATGCGCGCTCGGGCTCCTTCGAGCCGTTGCGGGCGGTTCCCGACGGGAAGATCGCCGTCCTCGGTCTCGTGACGACGAAGTCGGGGCGCCGCGAGACCGTCGAGGAGCTGAGCGCGCGGATCGCGGAGGCGAGCACGTTCTGCCCGCTCGAGCAGCTCGCTCTGTCGCCCCAGTGCGGCTTCGCGACCTCGATCCTCGGGAATGCACTCACCGTCGACGACCAGCGGGCCAAGCTGCGGACGATCGCCGAGACCGCCGCCGCCGTCTGGGGCTGATCGACTCTCCAGAGCTCTGATGAAGGAAGCGCCCCGACCGCGGAGCGGACGG
>JBBDMN010000290.1:0-3106 GCA_040878305.1 Gaiellaceae bacterium | reverse complement strand
TGATCGACTCTCCAGAGCTCTGATGAAGGAAGCGCCCCGACCGCGGAGCGGACGGCTTCAGGGATTTTCGCGCGACCGGAACCCGCTGCTAAGCGGATTCCGGTCTTGCGCCAACTATTCAGGCTCGAGCTGCCAAGTAGGGAGGCTGCGAACCCTTCTCCGGATCTTCCGCCGCCACCAGGGCATGAACCAGACGAGCCAGAAGGCGAGGACGATCGGCAAGAGCAGGATCAGCCGCTCTGCTACCAAGAACGCGAGAAGCCCGAACCCGACCCCGAGCGCGAGCGCGATCCCGATCACGATCAGGCGGAAGTTCCGCATCTCGCGCATGATCCCCCAGTAGACATCGGCCGGAATCTGTGACGTGTTCCAACGGCGGCCGCACCTCTCACACTGCCACGTCTCCCCGTAGGGCACTTGTCGCACGTCGCCGCACTTGCACGTGACCGTGATCGGCGGCCCCCTCATGCGCCCGATCGTAACGCCGGGTCGTCCGGGCGGTTGAGTCCGGGCGCGTGAGGTGTTACGGTCGCTTTCAATCTGGGCGGCACACCGCCCTGGCGCGCAAGGAGGTCTTTCCGTGGGTGAGGCTGTCTATGCCGGCGCAGTGGTCGAGGAGCGCGAGCTCCTCAAAGCGCTTCGCTGGTACGACGGGTTCGTCATCGCTCTCGCGAACCCGGGCTTCCTGATCGGTTCGCTCGGCTACTCGATCGGGGCGCTCGGCGGGTGGGCCGCGATGTTCCTCTGGACCGTCTCGATGGTAATCGGCGTGCTGTCGAACTGGATCTACTCGGAGCAGGCCGCCATGTTCCCCGAAAAGTCGGGCGGCATCGCGCTCTACGCGCACGAAGGCTGGCGTCGCTACTTCTCGCTCGTCGGGCCCGTAGCGACGTTTGGCTACTGGTTTGCGTGGTCGTCCGTGCTCGCGCTGTTCGGGATCGTGATCGGCTTCCTGATCCAGGCCGAGTGGTTCCCGGGAGAGACGTGGACGTTCGACACCGGACCGGTCGACGCGGGATTGCCGCACGTAATCGCCGCGGGAGCGATCATCGGTGTCTGGCTCGTCAACATCTTCGGCATCAAGCCCGCGGTCTGGCTCGCGTACATCACGGGCGCGATGCTGATGATCCCACTCGCCGTCTTCATCGTCCTCCCGTACTTCACGGGGGACTGGGAGAGCTCCAACATGACGTGGACTCTCGACGATCCCGGTCAGCCCTGGGGCGGGTGGAAGGTCGCGCTCGTCTGGCTCTTCGTGATGGGGTGGTCCGCCTACGGCGTGGAAACTTGTGCCACATTCGCACCGGAGTACAAGGACACGGAGCGCGACACGTCGCTGGCACTTCGTTCCTCTGCGCTCTTCTCGCTGGTCGTCTACGCACTGTTGCCGCTCGGGATCGGCGGCGTGCTAAGTCAGGAGGCGATTGGGGAGAACCCGGTCGCGTTCTACGTTCCGGCGTTCCAGCAGATCCTCGGCGGCGGCTCCGACATCATGGTCGTGCTTCTCATCGCGAGCCTGCTTCTCTCGATGAACACCGCGACCGCCGACGGCTCCCGGGCGCTCTACGGCATTGCCCGCGATGACATGACGATCAAGCAGCTCTACCACCTGAACCGTTACCACGTCCCGGCGCGGGCGATGACGGTGGACATGATCGTCAACCTCGGTCTCGTGTTCTTCGTGGGTAACACTCTCGCCATCCTCTACACGGGCAACGTCGGTTACATGCTGGCCCACGTGTTCGCCCTGACCGCCTTCGTCTTCCTCCGCCGGGATCGTCCGAACTGGCCGCGCCCGATCAAGGTCTCGGCACTGTTCGTGCCGGTCGCGATCGTGCTGGCGGTGGCGAATGCCGTCTTCATCTACGTCGGGATCACCGACCCCGGTCTCACCTACGCTGCGGAGACCAAGCACGTGCTCATCGGCCTGGGCGTGCTCGGGATCTCCATTCTTCTCTTCTTCTACCGCCGTCTCGTGCAGGACAAAGCCCGGATCACGTTCCGCGAGGAGACACCCCAGATGCCAGGGGAGGTTCGGTTGTAGGCTCCTTTTCGTCCATGGACTCGGCAAGGGGCGGCTGCGGCCGCCCCTTGCCGTCAGAATCCGTCTGTGCAGCGGCAGCCCGAGCCCGAGGAGTTCGAGGTCGGCATCGAGACCGCGATCTCCGCGACGGAAGCGTTCGGCGCCTCGTTCGACGCCGCTCCTTCGGCGGAGGCGCTCGAGCTCGGCGAAGGGCTCGAAGGCGACCCCGCGATCGCGTTCCGGCGAACGCTCGGGATGTTCGCCACGGGCATCACCATCATCACGACACGCTCGACAGAGCAGGTGCACGGGATGACCGCGAACGCGTTCATGTCGGTCTCGCTGCGGCCGCCGCTCGTTCTCGTCTCGGTCGACCGCCGTGCGCGCATGTCGAATCAGCTCCACGAGGGGACAAGGTTCGGCGTCAACGTGCTCGAGGCCGGGCAAGCGACGCTGTCGGATCACTTCGCGGGACGGGTGATCGAGAGGGAGATCGAACCCCGCTTCGAGCTCGTTCACGACACACCGCTCGTCGAGGGCGCGCTCGCGCACCTAGTCGCGCGCGTCGTCCGCTCGTACTGGGGCGGCGACCACTCGCTCTTCCTCGGCCAGGTCGAGTACGCGCGCTACGGTGAGGGCGAGCCGCTCCTCTTCCACGGGGGCCGTTACGAGCGCATCGTCCGCGATCCCCACGTCTTCGCCATGCTGCCGCGCGAGCGGCTCGAGCCGATCCTCGCGCTCGGCGAGGAGCGCGAGTACGCGGACGGCGACGCGATCATGCGAATCGGCGAGCCGGGAGCGGAGCTGCTGCTCGTGGTCGAGGGTGTGGTTCGGGTCGAGCGTCCGGGCCGGAGCCTGACTCTGGGGGCCGGCGAGCTGATCGGGGAGATCGAGGTGCTCGACCCGGTTGGCGGTCGGATCGCGGACATCCATGCCGAGGGCCCGGTGCGCTGCATCGCGGTTCCGCGAGAGAAGCTACTCGTCGCGCTCGCCGCCGACCCGCGAGCGGCGATCGCGCTGATCGAGGTCCTCGCCGCGAGGTTCCGCGAGACCGCCTGAGGGTCAGCGCACCCAGAGCTGGTC
>JBBDMN010000289.1:0-1740 GCA_040878305.1 Gaiellaceae bacterium | reverse complement strand
AAGAAGAACGTCCACATCAACATCAACGAGATCAAGCGCCCCGAGCTCGACGCGAAGCTCGTCGCGCAGTCGATCGCCGAGCAGCTCGAGAACCGGGTCAGCTTCCGCCGAGCGATGAAGCGCTCGCTGGCGTCGGCGATGCGCTCCGGCGCTCAGGGGATCAAGATCACCGCCGCGGGCCGTCTGACCGGAGGTGAGATGAGCCGCCGGGAGATGTACTCGGAAGGCCGCGTCCCGCTGCACACGATCCGCGCGGACATCGACTACGGCCAGGCCGAGGCAAAGACGAACTCCGGTCAGATCGGCGTCAAGGTCTGGATCAACAAGGGCGAGATCATGCCCGAGGGCTTCGAGGGGGCCGGACAGCAACGGGACCAGCGGCTTGGCGACCAGGATCAGGCCCGTCGCCGACGCGGCTCCTCGTCCGAAGGGCTCGGAGCCTCGCGCGAGGGCCGCGGGCGTGGGGTCGACCGCGAAGGTCTCGGCATCGTTCCCCGCAAGCAGCGCGGGCAGCGCCCCGGTGGCCGAGCAACCCAGCGACCTCGTCGCGACGTGACTGGGGCTCCGGAGGTTCCGAAGCCGGAGGCAAACGTGCAGCAGCCCGTGGACCCCGAGACGCGGGCTCCCGAAGCTCCGCTGGAGGCGGCGCCCGAGCAGGTCGCCGAGACGACGCCCGAGACCACTTCCGGGAATGAGGGTGACTCCTGATGCTGATGCCGAAGAAGACGAAGTTTCGGCGACACCATCGCGGTCGTCGCGCCGGCATGTCGAAGGGTCAGACCACGGTCCAGTTCGGCGACTTCGGGCTCAAGAGCCTCGAGTCGGGGTGGATCACGAACCGCCAGATCGAGGCCGCCCGGATCGCGGCGACGAGGAAGATCCGCAGGAGCGGCAAGGTCTGGATCAACCTCTTCCCCGACAAGCCGTACACGAAGAAGCCCGCGGAGACCCGGATGGGCTCCGGTAAGGGCTCTCCCGAAGGCTGGGTTGCCGTCGTCAAACCGGGTCGCGTCATGTTCGAGCTCGCGGGCGTCGACGAGCCGCTTGCGAAGGAAGCGCTTCGTCTCGCCAGCCAGAAGCTTCCCGTCAAGACGAAGTTCGTGAAGCGGGAGGCGGATCTCTTTGAGTAATCGCGGGGAAACCCATGGTTCCCCCGCGGACCCCCTCCTTCTCGGGCGCGGGAGAACCCATGGTTTCCCCGCGAGCCCCCTCCTTCGCGGTTGCTACCCGCTCGGGCGAGTTTGGGCTCCCGCCGGCAAATCCCGGCTCCGCCCACGGGCGGGCTGCTCCGCCTCCAACGACGTAGATCTGGAGGCAAGCCATGAGAGCTAGAGATCTTCGCTCCCTGTCCGACGACGAGCTCGGCCGCAAGATGGCTGAGACGCGACAGGAGCTCTTCAACCTGCACTTCCAGACCGCGACCGGGGTGCTCGAGAACAGCGCCCGCTTGCGCACGGCCAAGCGCGAGATCGCCCGCATCCTGACCGTACAAAGCGAACGAGCACGAGGACTGACCAGATGACTGAGGAGAACGTGAACCCGGAAGAGACAGAGAACGAGACTGCGGTGGAGCAGGAGACGACGGACGCGCCCGAGGGCGTCGCCGACGTGGCCAACGTGCCTGAGGACGCTGCGCCCGAGATCGAGGAGCCTCCCGCCGAGGATCCCGCGACTGATGAATCGGCAGCCGACGAGCCGGTAGCCGAGGCACTTCCAGTCGAGGAGCCTGCAGCCGAGGAG
>JBBDMN010000288.1:3764-9443 GCA_040878305.1 Gaiellaceae bacterium | reverse complement strand
GTCGATCTGGACAAAGTTCGTCTCGACCTGCTCGAGGTCGACCGCGAGCCCCGCCGCGTCGAGGCCTTCGGCGAGCCTGCGCGCCCGTGCGTGGTCGTCGGCGAGCCGGTGTACGTGATGGTCGAGCGCGTAGACGCCCGCCGCGGCGACGATTCCGGCCTGGCGCATCGCGCCGCCGAAGAGGTGCTTCTCTCGCCACGCTCGGTCGATCAGCTCCTGTGACCCGGCGAGGAGCGCGCCGAGCGGGCAGCCGAGACCCTTCGAGAGGCAGAGCGTCACGGTGTCGAAGAGGGACGCGACGACCGCAGGCTCGACGCCCAGAGCGACCGTGGCGTTGAGCAGGCGCGCGCCGTCGAGATGAACCGCGAGCGAGAGATCGCGGGCGGTCGCGACGACGTCGTCGAGCTCCGCGAGCGGCCACACCCGTCCGCCTGCGTTGTTGTGCGTGTTCTCCAGGGAGAGGACAGTTACGCACTGGTCGGCGGCCTTCGTGCTCGGTGCGGCGGCGTCGCGGATCTGCTCTGGCGTTAACCGACCGGCGACCCCCGGTAGGCCCATAGTCATGAGACCGGCGTGGGCCGCGGCTCCTCCGTACTCGTAGACGAGGACGTGCGAGTGCTCCTCGGCCAGGAGGACCTCACCCGGCCGGCCGTGGAGCTTGAGCGCGATCTGGTTCGCCATCGTCGCCGTCGGGAGAAAAACGGCTGCCTCCTGGCCAAGCAGCCCCGCTACGCGGTGCTCCAGCTCGAGCACCGTTGGGTCCTCGCGCTTCTGCTCGTCCCCGAGCTCGGCCTCCGCAATTGCACGCCGCATCTCCGGCGTCGGCTGGGTGACGGTGTCGGAGCGAAGGTCGATCACGGCCGAGACGCTACCGTCCGCGTATGGATCTCGCGCTCCTCGAACGTACGCTCTCCGAGCGCGGAGAGCCTGGCTATCGCGCGCGGCAGGTCTGGGACTGGACCGCGCGTGGCTCGGGCTCCTACGAGGAGATGACGACGCTCTCGAAGCCGCTCCGCTCAGCTCTCGCGGGTGAAGTGCCGTTCTCCACGCTGGAGGTCGTCACCGAGCGGGAAGCGCGCGACGGAACGGTTAAGACGCTCTTTCACACTCACGACGGGCATCCTGTCGAGGCGGTGCTCATGCGCTACCGCGACGGGCGCCGCTCCCTCTGTCTCTCGTCGCAATCCGGGTGCCCGCTGACGTGCACGTTCTGCGCGACCGGCGCGATGCGCTTCGGACGCAACCTGACCGCGTCGGAGATCCTCGACCAGGCTCTGCACTTCCGGCGGAGCGAGCCCGTCAACCATGCCGTCTACATGGGAATGGGCGAGCCGTTCCTGAACTTCGAAGCGGTGGTCGAGTCCGCACGCCGCCTCCCCGACCTCGGGATCACTCCTCGGCGAACGACGATCTCGACGGTCGGCTGGATGCCGGGACTGAGCCGGTTTGTGGACGAAGTAGAGGAACCGATTCGGTTGGCGCTGTCGATTCATGCCGCCGATCCTGCGCTCCGCTCGGAGCTGATGCCGGTGAACGATCGCTATCCGCTCGAAGACGTCGTCGCGGAGTGCCGCCGCTACTTCGAGCTGCGCCGGAGGAAGGTGTTCGTCGAGTACGTCATGCTCGCGGGCGTGAACGACTCCGCCAAGCACGCGCGGGGACTCGCCGCTCTCCTCCACCCGAGGATGTTCAAGGTCAACCTCATCCCCTACAACCCGACCGGGATGTTCGAGGGCTCCTCGAGGCCGGCGATCGAGGCGTTCAAGGCCGTTCTCACACGCGCGCGAATTCCCGCGACCGTGAGACTCACACGCGGCCGCGATATCGAGGCCGCTTGCGGCCAGCTCGCGTCGGTGCGGTGATGGAGCGCGTGACCGGGATCGGCGGGGTGTTCTTCCGGGCGCGAGATCCCGAGGTGCTTGTCGCTTGGTACGCGGAACACCTGGGAGTGCCCGTGAACAAGGGCTACGTCGTGCTCCCCGAGAGCCGCGACACGCACTGGGTGCCGTTCAAAGAGGACACCGACTACTGGCCGGCCGAAAAGCAGTCGATGGTCAACTTCACGGTGGGCGATCTCGCCGCGATGCTCGCTCAACTGCAATCCGCGGGTGTCGAAGTCGACGAGAAGATCGAAGACCACGAACTCGGCCGCTTCGGCTGGGCGACCGACCCCGAAGGGAACCGCTTCGAGCTTTGGGAGCCGCTACAGCGCTAACCGACGAGCGCGGGGTGCTCGTCGAAGAGGTAGCGCAGGATCGGCTGCTTCGCGGCGCGCACCTCGTCGAGGCGCCGCACCGGCCGACCGTGCGGAGCCTCCTTCAGCAGCTCGGGAGACTCCGCGGCCTCCTCGGCGATCCGGCGCATCGCGTCGACGAAGTCGTCGAGCCGCTCCTTCGGCTCCGTCTCGGTCGGCTCGATCATGAGCGCCTCGGGGACGACGAGCGGGAAGTAGATCGTCGGCGGGTGGATGCCGTAATCCATCAGCCGCTTCGCGATGTCGAGCGCCGTGACGCCGTGCTCCCGCTTCAGCCCGCGCGCCGAGAGAACGAACTCGTGCATGCACAGGCGGTCGTAGGGGAGGTCGTACACGTCCCTGAGTCGCGCGAGCACGTAGTTGGCGTTGAGCACGGCCACTTCCGACATCTCCTTGAGGCCCGGCCCATAGGCGCGCATGAACGCGTAGGAGCGGACGAACACGCCGAACGGCCCCGCAAACCCGCGAACCCGCCCGATCGACTTCGGGTGATCGTGGTCGAGGCGGTAGTCGCCGTCCTGAACCACGCGGGGCACAGGAAGGAACGGCTCAATCGTGTCGCGCACGGCCACGGGGCCGCCGCCCGGACCTCCGCCTCCGTGCGGCTGCGAGAACGTCTTGTGCAGGTTGTAGTGGACGATGTCGAACCCCATGTCTCCGGGGCGCGAGATGCCGACGACCGCGTTCAGGTTCGCCCCGTCGTAGTAGAGGAGCGCACCCGCGTCGTGGAAGATCCGCGCGACCTCCTCGATGCCCTCGTCGAAGAGCCCGAGCGTCGAGGGGTTCGTGAGCATCAGTCCGGCGGTGCGCTCGTTGACTTTCCCGCGGAGATCGTCGAGATCGAGGTTGCCGCGCTCGTCCGTCCCGACTTTTTCGAGGCGGTACCCGGCCATCGTCACGCTCGCGGGGTTCGTGCCGTGCGCAGTGTCGGCGGTGATGATCGTGTCGCGCTCCTCGCCCCGGTCGGCGAAGTAGGCACGCATCAGCATGAGCCCGGTGAGCTCCCCCTGCGAGCCCGCCGCGGGCTGCAGCGTCACCGCGGGAAGCCCGGCGATCTCGGCGAGCATTTCCTGCAGACGCCACATGAGCTCGAGCGCGCCTTGCGCCCCCTCGTCCTCCTGATACGGGTGGAGATCGCGGAACCCGGGGAGCCCGGCGAGCCGCTCGTGGACCCGCGGGTTGTGCTTCATCGTGCAGGAGCCGAGCGGGTAGAAGCCCGTGTCGATGCCGAACGTGCGATCGGCGAGCGCCGTGAAGTGACGGACGAGCTCGGGCTCGGAGAGCTCCGGCAACCGTGGCGGATGCGCGCGACGGAGCGAGCTCGGGAGGTCCGGCACGGGAAGATCCGGGCGTGGCGGGCGACCCGCGCGGCGACCCGGCCGGGAGCGCTCGAAGATCAACGGCGCGTCGGACCAGGCACGGCCCGGCTCGGTGCTCACCTGCAAACCTCCGCGAGGACTTCGGCGAGACGGTCGACGTCTTCCTTCGTCCGCTTCTCGGTCACCGCGACGAGCAGCACGTCGTCCATTCCCTCGTAATCGCGCCCGAGCGCGTAGCCGGGATGCACGCCGTGCTCTCGCGCGCGGCGGATGACCTCGCGCGCCGGGATCGGCGTCCTGAACGCGACCTCCTTGAGAGCGGAGGCGTCGAACGCCGGCTCGAGCGCCACCTGCTTGCGTGTGTACTGCGAGAGCGTGAGGCACGTCTCCCCCACCTCGCGCAGCCCCTCGGGGCCGAGCCACGAGAGCGTCGCGAGTCCGGCGAGCGCCAGCAGCGTCTGGTTCGTCGTGATGTTGGACGTCGCCTTCTCGCGGCGGATGTGCTGCTCGCGGGTCTGGAGAGTGAGGACGAAAGCCCGTCGCCCGTCCATGTCGAGGGTCTCTCCGACGATGCGTCCGGGCATCCGGCGGATGAAGTCCTTCCGCGCGGCCAGGAACCCGTAGTGGGGGCCGCCGTACGACGGCCAGTTTCCAGCCGACTGACCCTCGCCAATCGCCATCGCGCAGCCGTAGGCGCCAGGCGCCTCGAGCACGCCGAGGGACATCGGGTCGACGTGGGCGATCGCGAGCGCGCCGGCCTCGTTCGCGGCCTCCGCGAGGTCAGGCGCGGGCTCGAGGCAGCCGAGGAAGTTCGGCTGCTGGAAAAGAACCGCCGCGGCATCTCGCGCCTGCTCTGCGACCCGATCCGGGTCGGTCGTCCCGTTCGTGTGCGGAACCTCGACGACCTCGAGCCCGAATCCCGGCGCGTAGGTCTTCACGACCTGGCGTACCTGCGGATTGAGCGTCTCGGCGAGGACGATCTTCTTGCGGTCAGGCACAGCGTGCTTCGCGACGAAGCACGCATCCGCGGCGACCGTCATCCCGTCGTACCCGGACGCATTAGACACGTCCATTCCGGTCAGCTCGCAGATGATCGTCTGGTACTCGAAGATCGCCTGCAGCACGCCCTGGCTCATCTCCGGCTGGTACGGGGTATACGCGGTCAAGAACTCGCCCCGCGAGAGGACGACGTCCACGACCGAGGGGACGTAGTGGTCGTAGATCCCCGCGCCGAGGAACGAGAGCTCCGCGCCGGTATGGACGTTTCGCGCCGCGAGCTCTTCGATATGGCGGGCGAGCTCGGCCTCGCCGAGCGCGGGTGGAACGTCGAGCTCGCGATCGAGGCGGACCCCTGGCGGAACCTGCTCGAAGAGCTCCTCGACGGACGAGACCCCGATCGCCGCCAGCATCTCCTGGCGGTCGGTATCTGTGAGGCTTAGATAACTCACTGCTCGGCGGCGTGGGCCTTGTAGGCCTCGACATCCATCAGCGCCTCGACCTCCGCTGGATCGGACATGCGGATGCGGATCAGCCAGCCGTCGCCGTAGGGATCCTCGTTGACGATCTCGGGCTCGTCGACCGCCTTCGCATTCACTTCGAGCACCTCGCCCGAAAGCGGCGCGACGACGTCGGAGACCGCCTTCACGGACTCGACCTCGCCGCACGGCTGATCCTTCGTGACCGTCGTGCCCACCTCCGGCGCCTCGTAGTGGACGAGCTCGCCGAGCGCGTCCTGCGCGAACCAGGTGATCCCGAGTGTCGCCTCGTCGCCCTCGATCCGCGCCCAGTCGTGCTCGCGGTGGTACCTGAGATCGTCGGGATAGCTCTCGGCTGCCGCCACTCATTGCTCCTTTCGGTAGATCGGCTTCTTCACGACTCGCGCCCGCCTCGACTTGCCGCGGACGTCGATCGTGAGCTCGGACTCGGGCGAAGCGTTCGCGGTGGGGACGTAGCCCATGCCGATTCCCCGGTCGAGCATCGGCGAGTGCGTCCCGGAGGTCACCTCGCCCCCGCCCTCGATCGACATTCCCTGGCGCGGAACCGACTTCTCCTCCATCACGAACGGGACGAGCTTGCGCTCCGGCCCCTCCTCCTTGATCCGCCGCA
>JBBDMN010000288.1:0-3664 GCA_040878305.1 Gaiellaceae bacterium | reverse complement strand
GCCCATCTCATGCGTGAACGCGGGCTTCTCGGGGAGGCCGAGGAGCTCGAGCGAACGTGGCCCTTGTACCGCTACGAGGCCGTATTCGTCCGAAGCGTCACGCACCTCCGTGCCGCGCTGCTCGCGCTCTTTCAGCCACTCGTACGCCGGCTCGCGGTTCGAAGCGTTGACGACGACGAGGTACTGGCCGTGGGCGAGCCGGTAAACGATCAGGTCGTCGACGATCCCGCCCCGCTCGTTCGTCAAGAGCGTGTACTGGGACTCGCCGTCGCCGACCTTGTCCAGGTCGTTCGAGAGCATCTCCTGCAGGAAATCGTGCGCGGACGGCCCATCGACGTGGAGGTCCCCCATGTGGGACACGTCGAAGGCGCCGCAATCGGTGCGGACGGCACGATGCTCCTCGATGACGCCGGCGTACTGGACAGGCATCTCGTAGCCGGCGAAAGGCACCATCCGCGCGCCGAGCGAGACGTGGCGCGCATAGAGAGGCGTGCGCTGGAGCGACGAGGCCTCCACGTTCGCGACTCTAACCATTCGTGATCGCCGATCCTCGGGTCGACGGTGAAAGCGTGTCGCGTTCCCTGGGGCGAGTAGCCTTCGGGCGAATGCCGCGGGGTGTGGATTCCGGCGCGCGCACCGGAGACGACGTCTACGGCGCAATCCTCCGCGATGCCCTTGCCGGCCAGTCGGCGATGGAGATCGTCGAACGTGACGACGGCTTCCTGATGGCCTTCGACGCCCGCTATCTGCTCGCGCCATTCACGAAGTGGGACGATCCCGTCGAGCGACGGGCCATGCGCCACGTCCGCGGCCGGGTTCTCGACGTCCGTTGCGGCGGCGGTCGTGTTTGCCTCCACCTTCAATCGCGGGGCCTCGAAATCGTCGGAATCGACTCCTCGCGCGGCGCAATCGACGCCTGTCGTCGTCGCGGTGTCACAGACGCGCGCGTGCTCGGTATCGAGACGATCGACGCGTCGCTCGGCTCGTTCGACACCGTCGTGCTTCTCGGTCAGAACTTCGGAATGCTGGGCTCGCTGTCGAAGGCAAGACGCGTGCTGGCACGCCTTGCGCGTATCGCGACCGCACGCGGTCGCATCGTGGCCGAGACGTTCGATCCGCACGCGATCGACGAACCGGTGCAACACCGATACCTCAGACGCAACCGCGAACGCGGGCGCATGCCGGGTCAGCTGCGCGTGCGGACTCGCTACCGCGACCTGTCGACACCGTGGTTCGACTGGCTCCAGGTCTCGCGGCCCGAGTTGGTGGAACTGCTCAACGGAACCCCGTGGCAGCTCTCGAGAACACTTGGCGACGGACCGAGTTACGTCGCAATCATCGACCGCTTGCGCTAACGCGGCCGGTCAGTCTTCCTTCAGGAAGCTCGGGATGTCGATCTCGACGTCGGTGACGCTTGGAGCCTGGAACGGGTGCCTTGCCGCTGCGTCAGCCGTGGTCCCGGCCTCGACCCGACGGCGTCGCGGGCGGCCGCCGAAGCCGGTCGCGATCGCCGTGACTCGCACCGAGTCCCCCATCGACTCGTCGATGACCGCGCCGAAGATGACGTTCGCGTTCGCGTCCGCCGCAGCGGTCACGACCTGTGCGGCCTCGTCGACCTCAGCGAGCCCGAGGTCAGGTCCGCCGGTGATGTTGAGGAGGATTCCCGTCGCGCCGTCGAGCGACGTCTCGAGCAGCGGCGAGGAGATCGCAGCGCGAGCGGCCTCGACCGCGCGGTTCTCGCCCTGGGCGACGCCGATTCCCATCAGCGCCGACCCGGCTTCCCGCATGATCGTGCGCACGTCCGCAAAGTCGAGGTTGATGAGCCCGGGGACCGTGATGAGGTCGGTGATCCCCTGGACGCCCTGCCGGAGAATGTCGTCGACCATCCGAAACGCGTCGGTAACCGGGGTCGAGCGCTCGACGATCTGCAGGAGTCGATCGTTCTCGATGACGATCAGCGTGTCGACGCTCTCGCGCAGGGCCTGAACGCCCTGCTCGGCCTGCTCCGCACGCATGCGTCCCTCGAAGGCGAACGGCCGCGTGACGACGCCGACAGTCAGCGCTCCGAGCTCCCGTCCGATCTCGGCGACCACCGGTGCACCGCCCGTTCCGGTTCCGCCACCCTCACCGGCCGTGACAAAGATCATGTCCGCACCTTTGAGAGCTTCCTTGAGCTCGTCCCGGCTCTCCTGCGCGGCCGCGACACCGACCTTCGGGTCGGCTCCCGCTCCAAGTCCGCGCGTGGCCTGCGAGCCGATGTGGATCTTGACGTCGGCTTCTGTCATGAGAAGCGCCTGCGCATCGGTGTTCACCGCGACGAACTCGACACCGGACATGCCGGCCTCGACCATACGACTCACCGCGTTTGTCCCACCGCCGCCGATCCCGACGACCTTGATCACGGCGAGGTAGCTACCGGATTGATTGCTCATCTCTTAGTCACCTCAAGCTGAAGCTCTCGTTGAACGTGCGACTCGTTCGCACGGTTTCGCTTTCGAGCGTAGGCCTCCTTCCCGCAGTTGTCAACGGGCAACCCTAAACCTCAACCTAAGAGTTTAGATATGTACTTGCGACCGGGCGCTCGGGGACGCTGACGTCGAGGTACAGCGTTCCGTCTTCGAGAAGCGGGAAGACGCGAGCCGCGATCGTCAGCTTGAGCAGCAACTCGACCGGCGCTCCAAGCCTGAGCTCCGGCCCTCCTCGCAGGACGAGGGTCAGCTGTCCGCCCGCCGATCGGACGGCCTTCACACGCCGCGGAAGCCGGACTTCCTGGGCAGCGGCGAGTGCTCGGGTCGCAACCGTGAGGTTGGCAGGCAGCGTTCCGCCGACGATCACAGCGATGTCGCGGGTGAGCCACAGTCGCGGAAACGCGCGCTCGGACCCGACCTCGATCTCTCGGATGACCTCGCCCGACCCAGTCACGAGCCACGCGGAGTGGCCGCGTCGAACGACGGCGACGGGTCGTTTTGCCGCAACCTTCACGACGAGGGTATTCGGAAAGGCACGGTCGACCGAGACGCCGGCGATCGACGGCAGTGCCCGGACGGTGGCCTCGATCTTCCGTGCATCGAGGGCGAGCAAGCTCGAGCCCACGGCTCCGGCCATCGCAGCTTCGACTTCGCGCGCGAGGGCGGGGGGTGCGCCCTGGACTTCGAGCCGTTGGATTTCGAAGAGCGACGACGCCCGCGCGCCCCAGTACGCCCCCAGCACGCCTACGACGAGCGCGAATCCGATGAGCAGCGAGCGGCCGGAGGGGAGGAGCCGAGCGAGATCGAGGCGATCGCCGGCCTCGCTGCGCGGAAACGGGACGACGACGCTTGCCGCGCGCGCCCGCCGACGCGATCCGCGCTCGGTCCGTCCCCCGGCCATGAAGCGGATTTCGCCGTCCGAAGTGTCCCTCCTACGTTGCGGCTACACGCCATGTAGAGGCGAGGCTTGCCTCTACGGCCTAAGGCATATCGAGTCCGCCGACGAAGGCGACCTCGCGCTCGAGCTCGACGCCGAACTGCTCACGCGCCCGGCGCCGTGCTTCGACCACGAGTGCGAGGCAATCGGCGCTCGTCGCGCCGTCGGCGTTCTCGATGAAGTTCGCGTGCACAGGAGAGATCGTCGCTCCGCCGATGCGGTGGCCCTTCAGGCCGCAGAGCTCGAGCATCCGCCCTGC
>JBBDMN010000287.1:0-9582 GCA_040878305.1 Gaiellaceae bacterium | reverse complement strand
AGCGCTGCTCGAACTCCGGCTGGGAGAAGTCGTTCATGATCCAGTACTCCGCGCCACTTGGCGACCGTCGGCGGCGAGCACCCCAACTCCCCTGTGATCTGCTCCACGCTGCGCCCATCGGCGCAGCGCAGCACGATCCGCGCCCGCTCGAGCATCCGCACCTCAGAACTGCTCGCGCGCACGATCCGCTCCAGCTCCCCACGCTGCTCCTCGTCCAGCACGATCGGTGGTGCTGCCGACATCTGAAGCCTCCATCCTCGCCGAACAGGTCGGCAAGGACTTCCAGGCCGCAGGTAGGACACCTGCCAAAAACAGGGAACTTGCAGGACGAACCACTAGACCACTAGGTGCCCTGGATTGTCAGCTCGCGGCTCATCAGGCCGGCATCGAAGCTGTTGAGGTCGAACGTCGCCCGGTAGGTCTGACCCTTCACGACCCTGAAGCGAAGCCGCGCCGCGATCGTGCAGTCCTGCCGCAGCGAAGACGTCTGCTGCCCGACGGCAATCAGCCTCCCGGCGCGGAAAACTCGCCAGGTCATCCCGATCGGAGTCCCGGTCGTGTCACCCACGCAATAGCGCCGCGTGTAGAGCGAGACGAGCGGCGTCAGCGTGCCCGCGCGGAACTGGAACTCGCCGTTCCGTGCATCGAGCGGCCTCGCGGTCGCCGAGAACCGATTCGGCGACGAGCCTTTCGCGGCACCCCCCGCGGTGTAGAGGCCGGACTCCCACGGCTGCCCCGGGTCGTCCTGGAAAACGAACCAGATGAACATCTCTACGAACGGGAGCTTCCTGACCATGTTGATCGACTGCCGGATGTAGGCGGCCTGCCTCCCGTACGTCACGCCGAACGCGTCCGGCGGCTTCGTCTGGTGCCCGTACTCCGTGACCCAGATCGGCACGCTCTTGCGCTTGAACCACGTCTTCAGACTCGAGTTGAAGCGAGGGAGGGACGCGAGCGAGACGTTCGGCCACTTGACGACCTGCGACGGTCTCGAATTCGGGTTGGACGGGTACGGGTGGTGCGCCCACGCGTCGAACTTGAGTCTCGGGTTCGCCTTCGCGACGAGCTCGGCGAACTTGCCCGGCGTGTGGGTCGGACGCAGGCCCAGCGGCTTGTCGCTCCCGCGCGCAGACGTCTCGCCGATTGCGACCCGTGCCCGGGGGTTGCCCGCCTTGATGCCCGCGTAGGCAGCGGCATAGAGCCTCGCGTAGTTGGCGGGCGCGACAGACCGACCGCGGGCGTTGAACTGCGGGGCGAGGAACAGCTGCAGGTTCGGCTCGTTCCACACGGACCAGAAGCGAACGAACGGGTAGCCGGCGAAGCGGCCGGAGTAACGGGACGAGATCGCCCGCGCGAACGCCGTGAAGTCGGCGAGCCTCCTCGGCATCACGTTCGGGTTCCTGCCGCCGTTCGCCCAGCGAGGCGTCCCGGAGATCGTCAGGACGACTTCCTGATCGGTCTGCTGCGCAGTCCGAACGGCCTCGTCGAGGTCGTCGAAGACGTACGCAGGGTCAAAGGAATTCGTTGGATTGCCGGGCCGCTGGGGCGCGGCGAGGTTCCACTGGACGAGAAGACGCATGATCGTCGAGCCCGCCTCGGCCGAGGACTTGATCCTGGTCGCCCGATTGTTCACCCAACGGAAGCTCGGGTCGTCGTGGAACCCGATCCACATCCTCTCGGCCGCCATCGCGGCGGGCGCGGTGAGCGCTGCAAGTACGCACAGGGCGAACACAAGGCGGACGATGCGTCTCAAGAGATCTCCTTTGCGTTGTGGGCGGTGCGTAGCGGCAATTCAGCTGCACTAAGAGCCAGGGCACCGTAGCGGCTCGAGTATGAGGGTCGTGTAAGGACCTGCCCAGACGAGTCAGGCCCAAAAGGAGACCGTGACGCGTGGCGTAGACTGCGCCCCGTGAATTCCGTCTCCGTCTGGGAAGCGATCTTCATGCTGGTGGTGCTCAAGATTCCGATCGTGTACCTCGGGGTAGTCGTCTTGTGGGCGATCCGTGCCGAACCCAGCTCGAACGACGGACCTGAGACGGTTCACGCATTCGTCCCGTTGACGCCGTGCGGCTGGGATGAGTCTCGCCGCCGCCGCCGTTCCAGTCGTCCGGCGGGACGCCGGCCGATCCGCCCGGCCGCCCGGTCGACGCGCCGGCCCCGTGTCGGGGTCTCCGCGTGAGTGCCATAGAGCATCGGCGAGCGGACCGGGAACGAGTGGCGGGCTTTCTCTGTGCCTTCTCGTTCGCGCTCTCGGGAGTCGCCCTCGTCCGGCATCCAGGTCTCCTGGCTCCCGCCGCGATCGTCGTGGCGCTCGTCGCGACCAGGATGACCGAGGCGCACCGCACGCTTGCCGCGATCGCGGTGCTGGTGTCGGGTCTCGCGTTCTTCTTCGGCATGGTGATCGCGATCTCTACGGACACTCCGCTGTACTAGCGAGTCGGCCGGCGCACCGACCCTGGTACAACGAAGAGTGTGGCAACCCACTCGGACCGCACCGGCCTGAACGCCGGGTACGTCGGACTCCTCCTCGAGCAGTACCACGAGAACCCGGAGGCGGTGGATCCGGCCTGGCGCGAGCTCTTCGAGCGCGCGGACGACAGTGATCTCTCTGGTCGTGGTTCAGACGACGGAAACGGCGCCGCGGCGGTATCCGCGGTCGCGCTATCGACTGTCTCGCCCGTGCTGCAGGTCGAAGCACCAGCGGCGGCAGTATCTCCGGTCGAAGCGTCTCCCTCCGAAGCACTTCCGGTCGAAGCACCGACTGCCTCGTCGAAGCCAGAAGAACCCTCGCAACAGGCTGTTGCAAGCGTTGCCACCGACCTCGTGCTTCTGCAGGCAGTCGCCTCTGCGATGGCGCTCGTCGATGCGATCCGGTCTCACGGGCACCTTGCCGCCCGGCTCGATCCGCTCGGCTCCGAGCCGCTCGGCGATCCCGCGCTCGACGAGAGCGAGCTCGAGATCCCGCTCCCGCCGGAGATCCAGGCGCAGATCCCGGCCTCCCTCCTTGGAGTGCACGTGGCGGGGGAGACGCTTGCCGAAGTCCTTCCGCGCCTGCGCGAGGTCTACTGCGGGACGATCGCGTACGAGATCGAGCACATCTCCGACCATGCCGAGCGAGCGTGGCTACGGAGGGCGATCGAGTCCGGGAGCTTCCGCCAGCCGCTCTCCGCCGATCAGCGTCGCGAGTACCTCGCGCGGCTCGCGCAAGTCGAAGCGTTCGAGACCTATCTGCGGCGCGCGTTCATCGGGCAGAAGCAGTTCTCGATCGAAGGTCTCGACGTCCTCGTGCCGATGCTGGACGAGGCGATCGAGCTCGCTGCTGCGGGCGGCGCGCACGAAGTCGTAATCGGGGTCGCACATCGCGGCCGGCTGAACGTCCTCGCCCACACGGTCGGTCGCTCCTACGAGTCGATACTGCGTGAGTTCGAAGGCGAACGGACGATCGACGCCCTCGTCTCCGATCCCGAGGGAGGAACGGGGGACGTCAAGTACCACCTCGCAGCCTCCGAGTCGCGCGTAACGAAAGCGGGCGAGGTGCAGGTCACGCTCGCTGCAAATCCGAGCCATCTCGAGGCGGTCGCCCCAGTGGTGGAAGGGCTTGCCCGCGCGGAGCAGACCGACCGCTCACGGGGCGCGGGTGTCCACGACCCGACTGTCGCGCTCGCCGTCCTGATCCACGGCGACGCGTCGTTCGCCGGCCAGGGCGTCGTCGCTGAGACGTTCAACCTCCACTCGGTCGAGGGCTACTCGACCGGCGGCACGCTCCACGTCATCGCCAACAACCAGATCGGGTTCACGACGGATCCGATGGAGGGACGCTCTACCCGTTACTCGAGCGACCTCGCGAAGGGCTTCGACGTCCCGATCGTCCACGTCAATGCCGACGACCCGGAGGCCGCGGTCGCCGCGACCCGGCTCGCGCTCGCCTACCGCGAAGAGTTCGGCCACGATCTCGTCATCGATCTCGTCGGCTATCGCCGCTTCGGACACAACGAGCAGGACGAGGCTGCGTACACGCAGCCGCTCATGGCCGCACGGATCGAGGGCCAAGCGCCTGTCCGGGAGTCCTACGCGGCGCGCCTCGTCGCCGACGGCGTGATCGGTGAAGGCGAGGCGGCGCAACTGCTCGAGAGCACCCTCGAGACTCTTCGCGAGACCCACGACCAGCTCCGCGCATCCTTCGCGGAGCCGGAGCCCGTCGGGGAGCCACGTCGGCGCACGGACACAGGCGAGGCCGTCGTCACGGCGGTCCCGGCCGTCCGTTTACGGGAGCTCAACGAGCAGCTCCTGCGCGTCCCCGACGGCTTTGGGGTGAACCCGAAGCTCGCGAAGCAGCTCGAGCGCCGCCGCGAGGCGTTTGGCGAAGGCGGCATCGACTGGGGTCAAGCGGAGGCGCTTGCGTTCGCCTCGCTCCTCGAGGAGGGCATCCCGATCCGGCTTTCCGGGCAGGACACCGAGCGCGGCACGTTCTCCCATCGTCACGCCGTCCTTCACGACCCCGAGACGGGTGAGACCCACACGCCTCTCCAGGCGCTTCCTACCGCCGATGCCGCCTTCGAGATCTACAACTCGCCGCTCTCGGAGTACGCGGCGCTCGCCTTCGAGCACGGCTACTCGATCGCCGCCCCGGACGCGCTCGTCCTCTGGGAGGCGCAGTTTGGCGACTTCATCAACGGCGCCCAGATCGTCGTCGACCAGTTCATCGTCTCCGGGCGCTCGAAGTGGGGCCAGACGTCGCGTCTGACGCTGCTGCTCCCGCATGGCTACGAAGGCTCGGGGCCGGAGCACTCCAGCGCGCGGCTCGAGCGGTTCCTCCAGCTCGCTGCGCAGGAGAACATCCGCATCGCCAACTGCACGACCGCCGCGCAGCTCTTCCATCTCCTCCGGCGACAGGCGCTCGACGCGACGGCTCGGCCGCTCGTCGTCATGACGCCAAAGGGCCTGCTCCGTCTGCGAGAGGCGACCTCGACGGTCGAGGATCTATCCGCGCAGTCGTTTCAGCCGGTCCTCGACGACTCGAGGGGCGATCGGCGCGCCGTGCGCCGTCTCATCCTCTGCAGCGGAAAGATCTACTACGACATCGCGGGCCACGACGTGCGTGGTCTAGCCCCGACGGCCGCCATCGCCCGAATTGAGCTCCTATATCCGTTTCCGGTCGATGCGGTCGCTCGCCTCGTCGAGTCGTATCCGGAGATCCGCGAGATCGTCTGGGCGCAGGAGGAGCCGCAGAACATGGGCGCGTGGCGCTCGATTCGCCATCGGCTCGAGGAGGCGGCCGCACACGCGCCGTACGTCGAGAACGTGCTCTACGTCGGGCGCCCTTGGCGCGCCAGCCCCAGCGAGGGCTACCCGACGATTCACCAGCGCGAGCAGGACCGAATCGTGCGCGAAGCGCTCGGCTTCCGCGCCGGAACCTAAGACCCTCGTTGAAAGAGAAACGGCCACGGAGGGGACTCCTGCATCCGGGGGATCACCGTCTCACCAACCACCCCCACGGGATCCCCGAGATCCCTGCGGTCAGGCTATCGAGTATTCGGTCACGGGGTGGGTAACGTCTTAGTGCCAAGACGTCGCGTGTCCGAGTTGTTCGTACGCCAGTTGCTATGACCGACGCGCCCGACGCGCCAGCGTCGAAGCCATGCGCGGGCCGTGCTTCCCGGCGAGCTTGAGCACCTGCCGCCGCTGGGACGCGGGGAGGCGCCGATACATCCTGTAGAGGACGAGCACAAGCCCCATGGCCCGGAAGATCATGTTCGGAACCATACCCGGATCGGTGCACGCCAAAGCCTCGTTAGCAGGGTCTTTGCCAGGCCCGTCCGGTAGACTCCGACCTTCAAAAGAACTCATGTCCGAACTCGAAGATCCAGCAGTCGAGACGGGATCCCTCTTCGCAGAGGCGATTCGCCAGCATCTCGATCTCAAAGCGCGCAACTCTGAGCTCAACGGCGAGATGCCGCTCGACCCCTACCTCGACGGCGACGTGCTCGAGAACCATCCGCTGTTCAAGAGCGAGGAGCAGGCGCGGATCGAGGAGACGATGGACGGGGAGCCTGCCTCCGAGCTCTCTTCCGAGCGACTCCCTTGGCCAGGTGAGGAAACGGTCGAGTCTGTCGAGGGCGCAGCGTTGGACGAGACGCTCTGGACGGGTCGCCCGCGCGACTTCGACTGGGGCGACTGACCTCCTGAGGATAGGGTCACGCTCGTGACCCCTGAAGAACGCCTCCAGCGTTACGCAGAGCTGGCCGTGCGCGTCGGCGCGAACGTTCAGCCGGGCCAGGACGCAGTTGTCACCTGTCTGGTCGAGCACGCGGAGATCGCGCGGGCGATCACACGCGAGGCGTACCGTGCCGGCGCCCGCCACGTGATCGTTCTCTACGGGGATCTCCATCTGTGGCGGGCCGCGATCGAGCTCGGTCCCGAGGAAGAGCTCGGCTGGTCGGCTCCTTATCTACTCGACTGGTACCGCCGCTGGGGTGAGGAACGGCCGGCTGTGATCTCGCTCACCGGCAACCCGACCCCGGATCTCCTCGCGGATCTCGACCCCGCGCTCGTCGGCCGCCGCGAGCCGAAGGAGCTCCGCGCTGCCGCTCTCGAGCACATCGCCGCCCGCCGAATCAACTGGACCGTCGTCTCCGCGCCCAACGAGGGCTGGGCGACCCAGGTTTTTGGCGAGCCCGATGTCGAGCGTCTCTGGGAGGCCGTCGCCACCGCGACGCGCCTCGACGAGGCGGACCCAGTGGCCGCGTGGCGCGATCATGCCGCCAAGCTGCAGGCTCGTGCCGAAGTTCTCGATGCTCGGGGTTTCGACGCGATTCGCTTTCGCGGCCCGGGAACGGAGCTGACGATCGGCATGATTCCGGACGGCCGCTGGCTGTTCGGCTCGATGGAGACCGAGACGGGAATCTCGCACATGCCGAACCTGCCGACGGAGGAGGTCTTCACGAGCCCGGACTGGCGTCGAGCCGAGGGTGTGGTTCGCTCCAGCGCGCCGCTGCTCGTCGCCGGCGCGCGCGTGGACGACCTCGAGCTGCGCTTCGAGGGAGGGAAGATCGTGGACGTCGCTGCGTCCGCGGGCGCGGACATCATCCGCCAGCAGCTCGCGACGGATGAGCAGGCGCCGTCGCTCGGCGAGGTCGCCTTGGTCGACGGGTCGTCGGCGGTCAAGCGGACGGGACTGGTCTTCCACGACACGCTGTTCGACGAGAACGCGACCTGTCACATCGCCTACGGCTCCGGGTTCCCGAATGGGGTGGACGGAGCCGAGGGGCTTTCGCCCGATGAGCTTCTCACGCTCGGCGTGAACGTCTCGGGCGTCCACACCGACTTCATGATCGGCGGCCCCGACGTCGACGTTGACGGTCTCTCCGCGGACGGATCGGCAACGCCGATCATTCGCGGCGACGTCTGGCAGCTGAATTAGCCAGTCCGCCTGTGGAACAACTGGCGCACTCTTGTTTCGTTAACAGTGCCAGGCACTGTAAAGAACCTGAGGGGCGTAAAAACGGTGCGCCACCCCTAAGACCGCTCAACCACGCCGTTTGCGCCACACTGCGAACGCAGTGTCAATTCTGACCTGACAAGACTGCAGAGATTTTCGCGCGCCGACTGTCAGCCGGCGCGGACGAGCTCGATGACGTCGTCGTCGCGGCCTTCGCGCAGGAGCTCGTAGACCCGCCTCTCGCCGCCGAGCCCGAGCGGTGCGGCCAGCACCGTGTAGAGGCGAGCTTCGTCGAGCCCCGTCTCCCGCGCGACTCGAACGACTCGCTCGATGCCCTGCAGCGGCTCGTTCCCGTCGAACTGCCAGGACGGGTAGAGCCACACCGTCGAGCCGGGCTCGCGTACGGCGACGAGCTCGCCGTCTCGCCGCATGGCGTCGATCCGCGCCGGGTCGACCGCTAACCGCTCGGCGAGCCAGGTTGCCGGCATGCTGTCTCCGTAGCGGGTTCGGGAGGTCGTGCTCACCCCGCAGAGCTTACGGCAGCTGCTCGGCGAGCGACTCCCACGTAGCGGCGTCGCCGCGACCTTCGAAGCTCGTCACGATCTGCCCCTCGGCGTCGACCACGATCACGTGCGGCTGGTAGTCGGCGCCGAGCCTGCGGGCTCGGTCGCGCTCGGGATCCTGGATCGAGGGCCACGTCCACCCGTACTCCTCCACAAACCCGCGCGCCTCGGCTGGCGTGTCAGCGACGTTGATCCCGAGGTAGGAGAGCTCGGGGTGCTCCTCCTGAAACTCGGCGTAGGCGACCGCCTCGCTCTGGCACGTGCTTCACCAGGACGACCAGACGTTGACGAACACCGGGCGCCCGCGGTAGTCGGCGAGTGAGAGCGGCTCGCCGTCGAGCGACGTTCCCTCGACGGCCGGCGCAGGCGGGCGACCCGACGCATCCGGAGGAGGAGGCGCGGTCTCGGCCGCGCTCGTCGTCGGCGCGACGGCTTCTTCGTCCGTTCCACTCCCGCAGCCTGCGAGAACGAGCGCGCAAAGAGCCGCGACGAGGGTGAGCGCCCGCACCGACGCACTGTAGCCAGGCAGCCTTCCGCGCCCACCAGATTTCATGCTTTCGAAAGGGGATGTTGCCCCGCCTCGAGACGGCCGATACTCGACGTGATGCGCCGCATCCTTGTTCTCGCCTGCCTCGTCATCTCCTTCGCCACCGCCGGCACCGCCGGAGCGCGGCCGATTGGAGGCACGTCGTGGGCGGCCCCCCAGATCCAGGCGGTCGTCGGTGCTGGGCTGATGTCGCCGAGCACCTCTGAGTTTCGGGCCGACGACCCGCTGACCGCGGGGGAGCTCGCGGTCGTCCTCGGCGCCCTTGGCTTCGAGATCGCGGTAACGGACCCGTATCGTCTCGTCACCGTTCGTGAGCTCGATGCTCAGCTCGTCACCGCCGCCGGTCTACGCCGCGAAGCCCGAGATCTCCGGCTCATCGCGGTCGCCGCCGGTCTCGCGCCGACGCCCTGGCTCGGGACGGAAACCATTGCCCGAATGCTCGGTCTTCGCATCAATCATCTGAGAGACCAAGAGCAGCTCGAGCTCCCGCTGTCCGCCGCCGCGACGCGCGCCGAGGCGGCGTACTCCATTGCTCGGCTGATCGCGATTCAGGAGTCGGAGCTCGAGGCCGTGCGCCAAGCGGCTGGGGTGTTCGCTTTCCCGGAGCTCACCGTCTGGCAGCAGACTGTCCTCGGGCGCGCGCTTCGCCTCGTCGGCTCGCCGTACGTCTGGGCGGGGACGTCCGAGAAGCCGCAGCAGCTCTTCAACCAGGTTCTGCCCGGAGGCTTCGACTGCAGTGGGTTCGTCTGGCGTGTCTACAAGCTCGAGTTGTTCACGGGCGCACCGAATCTCGGCGCGCTGCTGAAGGGGAGGACGACCTACGCGATGAGCGGAGAGGTCCCGCGCTCGGCGCGTATCACCCGCGAGCTTCTCCAGCCCGGAGATCTCGTCTTCTTCGGCTCGCGCGGCCCGCGCTCAAAACCCGCAGAGATCGGACACATGGGCATCTACGTCGGGTCGGGTTGGATGGCGCACTCGTCCGACCGCGGTACGACGCTCGCGCCGATGACCGGCTGGTACGAGACCCGCTTCGC
>JBBDMN010000286.1:0-9600 GCA_040878305.1 Gaiellaceae bacterium | reverse complement strand
GCGCGAAGGCCTTGTTGGCCTGCGCCATCCGGTAGATGTCGTCCTTCTTCTTGTATGCGCCGCCCTGCTGGGAAAGCGCGTCCATGAGCTCCCCCGCGAGCTTCTGCGGCATGCCCTTCTCGCGCCGATCGCGCGCGTTCTGCACGAGCCAGCGCAAGGCGAGCGTCCGGGCGCGGCGCTGCGGTACCTCGATGGGAACCTGGTAGTTGGCCCCACCGACTCGGCGCGAGCGTACCTCGAGGACAGGGGTGACGCTCTTCACGGCTCCCTCGAGCACTTCCAGCTCGGGCTTGCCGGTCTTCTCCGACGCGATCGCAAGCGCGTCGTAGACGATCTGCTCGGCGAGGGACTTCTTCCCGTCCAGCATCATCCGGTTGACGAGCTGCGTGACGAGAACCGAGCCATGGACGGCATCGGGCTCGAGTTGGCGGGGTTGTACTTCGGCGCGACGCGGCATCGACCTGACTCCCCTTACGCCTTCTTCGCGCCGTACTTGGAACGGGCCTGGCGGCGCTCTGAGACGCCGGCGGAGTCGAGCCCGCCTCGGATCACCTTGTACCGGAAGCCCGGAAGATCTCTCACACGACCCCCGCGGACGAGCACCACCGAGTGCTCTTGGAGGTTGTGCCCCTCACCAGGGATGTATGCGCCTACCTCCATGCCGTTCGTCAGGCGGACGCGGGCGACCTTGCGAAGCGCCGAGTTCGGCTTCTTCGGAGTTGTCGTATAGACGCGAGTGCATACGCCACGCCTCTGAGGCGCACCCTTGAGGGCCGGTGTCTTGGTCCTCGATTTGGGACTCTTTCGTCCCTTGCGGACGAGCTGATTGACGGTGGGCACGCTGTCTCCTACGGAAGGTCGGCTGCTGTCAAGACAGAACGGCAGGCAGGCATGCGATGCCCGCCAACCAGGCTGCGGGATGGTAGCAAAGAAGGGATTCTCACGGCCGTGGCGCAAGTTCCGGTTCCGGAATACAGTGAGACGTCTCCAAGGGAATGGATGGGATGACGGTTGCGATCAGTGCCGCTGTCGCGGCGACGCTCGGGGTTGTGGTGACCCTGCTCATGGCGAAGCGTGCCCGAGTGCGCTCGAACCGGCGTTTCGAAGCCCTCCTCCGCCAGCTCGACGAATCTCTTGGCGCTATCGCACAGACCTTTCGATCCGCGACCAACCGGTCCGACGAGGCTCGCAACACCGTGGCCCAGGACCGCGACCTGACCCCGGAGATCGAGGAGCTTCTCGAGCAGATCGTCGCCGACGGGGCTGCTGTCCGCGCGTTCAAGCACGTTGCGGGTCAGGTCGTGCCGGAGATCGCCCGGCGAGGCCGATCCGCGACAGCCGAGCGAGATGAAGTCGAGCAGTATGGGTACGAGGCCGAGCTCGCGCGAAAGGTCTCGAACGCCCACCGGACCGGCCGGCCACTCGCTCTCGTGGTACTCGATCTCGGCGATCCGGGCGCCGCGGAGGACGATCGCCTACCCGCGGAGCTCGCGGCGCTGCTCGCACGCGTCACGCGGGCGACGGACACGGTTTGCCGTCGCCGCTTCAGCGAGCTCGGCGTCCTCCTGCCCGAGACGACAGCAGAGGGCGCACGACGTTTTCACGGACGCGTGCGGGAAGAGATGGCGAGGGCAGGATCTGGCCAGATCGGCCAGGCGACATGTGCAGTGGGCATTGCGGAGTGGCGACCGAACGAGAGGAGCGATGCGTTCGACGCAAGGGCCCGTGCTGCCGCGGACCGAACCGCGCTCGACCGCTCGAGTCCGCCTGCCGAAATGCGCTAGCGCCCCTCTGGTCAGCGTCCACTTGCGTGAGTACAGTGCGACGGGGTGCCTCGTTCGAGGCCACGTACCCCGAATGCGTCATTAGAAGGAGAATTCCGGGAGGATTGGGGTGCTGGCGGTGGCGACAACTGCGGTGATCGCCGTTGCGGCCTTGGTTGCCGTGGCGACTTTGTTGGTTGTCATCATGGCGCGTCGGCTCGCTCCCTCCTCGTCCGAGCCGAGCGAGAACCTCGTACGCGCAGTCGACGAGATGCGGCTCAAGATGGACGAGCTGTCCAGCGACCTCTCCGAGGCGCTCGACCGGGCAGAGCGCGAGAGCCGCCGTAACCGGCTTTTCGGAGAGCTCGGCGGGTCGATCGATCTCGAGGAGCTCATGGACCGGGTTCTCGACGCAGCCATGGAGGTTCCCGGCTTCGACGCCGCGATGCTCGTCGTCGAAGGACACGGCGGCGCGCCAACCGTCGCAACGCGCGCGATGACCGCACAGGAAGCCGCAAAGCCCCCGACGTCGGGCGTTTCCGGCGCCCTCCCCGGGACGATCACCGTTACCTACCGCTACGGGCGCGATCGCGATGTCTCGGACTCGGAGCTGATCTACGGCGGGCTCTTCATCCCACTCATCGGCCGCGAGCTGAGCCCGGTCGGGACGCTGTCTCTCTTCTGGCGCGCGAGCGAGCACGAGCCGACGTCGGAGCACATCGAGCGCGCGGAGCACCTCGTCGAGAGCGCAATCCCGGCAATCGAGAATGCTCGCCGGTACGGCGAGGCTCGCAAGCTCGCCGAGACCGACGCGCTCACAGGGCTCTACAATCAGCGTTACTTCCACGAGACGCTGCGCCGCGAGGTGCTGCGCGCGCAACGCTACGAGCGGCATCTTGCGCTGATCGTCTTCGACGTGGACGACTTCAAGTCGATCAACGACAGCATCGGGCACCTCGCCGGCGACCGGGTGCTCGCGCAGGCCGCCGATCGCCTGCGCGAAGCGGTTCGCTCGGTCGACGTCCCCTGCCGCATCGGAGGCGACGAGTTCGCCGTGCTCCTGCCCGAGTCGTCTGCCGAGGATGCCGATCAGCTCTACCGGCGGGTGCAGAGCTCGATGCGAGGCACCGCGCTCGGCCCGGACGAAGAGCGTCTCCGCATCTCGGCCGGAATCGCGGAGCTCCAGCACGGCGACACCGCAGCCGGCCTCTTCGAGCGAGCCGACGGCGCGCTCTACCGCGCGAAAGACCTGGGCAAAGACCGAGCGGACATCGCCCGGGTTGCGGACCTGCCGGGCTAGTCTGCTGGCGCAAGACCGAAATCCGCTAGCGCGGATTCCGGCCGCGCAAAATCCCTGAAGGCGTCCGCTTCGCGGCCGCTGCGCTCCTGTTCCACATCAGGCTACGTTCGCTCGAAGACCGGCAAGTCGTCCGTCGCGGCTGCGACGCTCCTCAGAGTTCGCTACGCGCGGCGGCGCGCGACGAGTCTCAGGGTCTTGGTCGGAGCCGGCACGCCGCCGGTCCGCTCGAGTGCGACCGCGAGGATCGACCCCCGTTCCACCGGTGCCCCCAGCGGCACGATCGTCTCGTCACCGGCGAAGACCGCTGCCGATACTGCTCTCGTCTTCGGCTTGACGACCCACGCCTGATAGGACATGCCGACCGGGGCAATTCCGAGCCCGTCCAGCACGAGCACGCCGCGACCACGCGGGCCGACAGCGAGGACGATCCGTCCGCCCGTGCCCTCGAGCGGGAGTCGTCGGGTACTCGGCCTCGACAGGAGAGAGATGGCCTGTGCGGCTCCTTCGCTCGACGACGCCTGAGTAGCGACGCCGGAATCCTCCGAGCGGACGGTCGCGACGAACGCCCACAGGCCGAGCCCGATCGCACCGGCCCCGGCGAGCGTCGCAAGAGCAGCGAGCGTCGCGCCGGAGAGTCGTTGCCGCGGGAGCTCAACGGAATCCGACGCTCGCGCCCGCTTCGCGCCCTCCCGTTTCGACTCCTCCCTTTTTGAAATAGTGGAGTTCGAGATCATCTGAGTGGCATCGCTCGAGTCGACCCGCAAGGGGACCGGTGTGGCGGCTGCTTCCACGCTTTTTGACCCTAGCGAGCGCTTCGGTCAGCGCCGACCGGTCCCCACGCTATTACTACGTTCGATCTCAGCACCTAGGGGAAAGCGGAGCGAAGGGGGTCGAACGCCAAGATGACGATCGCGATCTACGCCACCTCAGTCGCGCTTGCGATTGTGTGCATCACGCTCTTCTTCATGGCGATCCGCCGCCTGCTGGTGCGACATGAGCAGATCGTCGTCACCATGCTTCGCCGCTACGACGAGCGCCTGGCGGAGTTCGCCCAGGCCTTGAACGACGGCCTGAGCCGCGAGGCTCCGGCGGCAGCGCCATCTCTGGAAGCGTCCGTAGCCGAGACCCGTGCCGCGATCCCGGAGCACGGCGTCATGCGCGTCCTGGAGCTCGCACGCGAGCGCATGTCCGCGGAAGCAGCCGTCGCCGTCGTCGCAGTCCCGGAGAAGGAGCCGATCCTCGCAACGGTCGGTCTTTCCCAGGCCGAGGCCGCGCAGGTCGGCCGCATGGGAGTCCCCGACTACCGTGGGGCCCGGGCGCTTCAAGTCGCGTTCAACGGCGAGGCCGACACGCCCCCGGGCAGTGCCCCCATCCGGTCCGGCCTGGCCGTTCCGCTGCTCGGCACCGACCAGCCGGGCATGCTCGCCGTGCTGACCCGAACGGCGGACCGCCGTTTCAGCGAGAACGACATCACCACGCTCGAGGACGTCGTTAGCGGCACGCGGATCGCGCTCGAGTCTTCCCTCGAGCTCCACGAACCCGACCCTGTTCCCGAGCTCGATCCGATCACCGAGCTCTACGATCGTCGCGCCTTTCATGCTCTCCTCGAGCGCGAGATCGCCCGCGCTCGCGGAACCCGGCAGCCGCTCACGCTGCTCATGCTCGACGTCGACCGGCTGACCACGATCAACGCACACGTCGGCCATCTGGCCGCAGACCAGCTCTTGGCTCAGATTGCCCGACGCCTTCGGGACGTGTCCGGACGCGACGATCTGCCCTGCAGAATCGGCGGTGGCCGCTTCGGGGTGCTCATCCCACTGGGCGACACACGCGACGGAGAACGTGCCTTCGAGCGGCTGCAGTCGGCCTTGCAAGAGCGGCCATTTCACGGAGTCGGAGTCGTGACGGTGTCGGGCGGAATCGCCGAGCTCCTGGCGAGCGACGACGCAGCAGCGCTGCTCGGCCGGGCCGACGCGGCGGTGGGGCTCGCCAAGGTCTCCGGTAGGGACACCGTCGTTACCGCAGCGCAACGCTGAGTTGCTGGCGCAATACGGAATCCGCTACCGCGGATTCCGTCGCGCAAGATCACTGAAGGTGGCCGCTTCGCGGCCGCATCGCTGCTCTTTCGGATCAGCGTCGAGGAGCTGGCGCGCAGCCGCCGTTGCGCTCCTGTTTCAGTCAGCCTGCGCTGCTGGCGCGCGATGGTCTCTCAATTCAGGCCTCCGGAGGAAGACGCCGAAACTCTATGGGCCGGCGAACGCCTGCGGCATGCCCGCCTCATGCAATGAGAGGAACGGCGCGAAGCTCGAAAGCGTGACGACGCCGAGCTCAGGCAGCCGATCCCTCTCGCACACGAGCCTGCTCTCGGCTGCCTTCTGCCGGCGAATCGTCCACGCAGCATAGGCATCCGCCCGGCGCTCGCTCCGTAGCTCGCGAGTGATCGCTGGTCGAGCGATCTCGATGGAAACCGCGCCCAACGCCGTCGTGCCCTCGACAGCCCGCACCGTGAACACGCCCTCGGCCGTACGCAGCTTGACCACGCGCCCGGTCGCGGCCCGGAACACACCTTCGGGCGCCGACGTCGCGAGCGCGAGTCCCGTTCCCTCCGGAAGCCAGCTCGGAGCCGGCGACACGGTGACTCTCCGGGCGAGCACAGGAGCGTAGGTCGTCCGAAAACGGGCGACGTCGGCCGTCGTCGGCCGCGTCGCCGGTAGCCGGCTCAGGATCTCGAAGCGGCGGAGCTCGTCGCCGAGTATTCCGCGAGCGACCGCGAGACTCGCGCCCGACTCGGCCACCGCAGATCGATACGCAGCGCTGCTGCCCGAGAAGCGAGAGGCGACGATTCTTCGTTCAGTGCCGATGACCTTCTCGCTGCCGACCGGCGACTGCTCGCGCTCGACGGCTCGCACGACGAGCGCGGTCAACGCGAGCTCGCGGTCGCCGGTGAGCTTCGCCAGCGCCGCGACGCCAGATGCCGTGAGCGGCGTGTCTCCGTACACGCAGCGGATACCCGCGGGGAGATCGATCTGCCCCGCACGTCGGTCGGCGTCGAGCTCCTGTCCCAGAGCCTCCTGGGCGTCGCAGAGCCCCGGGTCGCGCGCCCAGAGCCACACGCAGGCGGCGTAGGTCTTGTCCGGATCGTTGGAGCGCTCGTTCCGCTGCGCCCATCCCCAGGACCAGACATGGGACAGACGGAGCTCCCGCGCAACCTGCGCGGCAGCGAACGCCTGCCATTTCGCGATGTCGAACCAGCGCGAGCGCGGTTGCAGCCCCTCGCGACCCCCTGTGCCTGGACCGGTCTGGAAGCCGATCATGAGCCCGATCCGGGTCGCTGGGACGCCCACCGCGAGCAACTTCGCCGCGGACTTGCGGTGCCTGGTCCGCAATCGTCGCGAACCGTCCACGGCACCGTCTCGCCAGATGAGATTCGCGTTCGAGTAGTTCTCCAGGACGAGGTCGGAGACCTTGCCGACTTCTCGCCACCACGCCGCCGCATCGCCATCCGTCGACGGCTCGCTCGAGACGAGCAACGCCGGGCGCCCGCCGCGCTCCGCAAGACGAGTGACAAAGTGGAGGACGTTCGCGCGATAGCGCTCCGCGGTCGGCGTCAGCGGCGTCGGCAGCGAAGCGCCCCAGAGCTCGTTGAGCGCGATGAGCGGCTGCGGGCACCCCGATACCGAAACCGCGTACTCGAAGAGAGAATCCGCGCGGCGCTCGATCAGGGAGGCGTCTGCGGGCTCCGAGGGCGTTCCGACCCGCTTGCGGAGGTACATGTCCCAGTGCACGGTCGCAGCGCCTGCCGTGCGCGCCTCGGCGGCCAGCTCCAGGCCGCCCGTCGCCACGACGACGCCCGGCCGAGCGAAGCGATCGCGCCAGAACGAGACCGAGCTATCGGCGAAGTCGATCCAGACCGGCTGGTTCTCGGGAAGGCCGCAGGAGATCGCAGCGGAGCCCATCGCGGGCAGCGCGAGCACAACTGCGGTCGCGGCTACAACGGCTATCGGCAGCGTTCGCACGGCCTAGACAGGTAGCACAAAGACGTGACGAAAGAAGGGGCCTGGCTGAAGCCAGACCCCTTGTGTGGTGGAGTCCGGGGTTTGGCTGAAGCCAGACCCCGGATCGTCTCTATTCCTCTTCCGCCGGCGGCTCGAGCTCGACGGCCTCTCCCCCGGTCTCTAGGGGGATCTCCTCGTCGAAGGTGAGGCCGAGCGCATCGAGATCGAAGCCATCGCCCTCGCCGATCTCCTCGAGCGCGGCGAGCAGCTCGGCCTCGGCCTCGGGTCGAGCGAAGGTCACCGGCAAGGGCTCGGTCGGCTCGATCGAGATCTGCCGGTACTGCTTGAGGCCGGTCGCTGCCGGGATGAGCTTCCCGATGATCACGTTCTCCTTGAGCCCGAGCAAGCGGTCGGTCTTACCCTCGATCGCCGCGTCGGTGAGCACTTTGGTCGTCTCCTGGAACGAGGCGGCCGAGAGGAACGACTCGGTCGCGAGCGAGGCCTTCGTGATGCCGAGGATGATCGGCTCGAAGGTCGCCTGCTCGCCCTTCGCCTTCTTCACGCGCGCGTTCTCGCGTTCGAGCTGCACTCGATCGACCAGCTGTCCGGGCAGGAGCACCGTGTCGCCGTTCGTGTCGACCCGGACCTTCTTCAGCATCTGCCGGACGATGAGCTCGATGTGCTTGTCGTGGATCTCGACACCCTGCGACTTGTAGACGTTCTGCACCTCGCCGACGAGATACAGCTCGATCGCCGTCGCACCCTTGAGCATGAGCAGGTCGGCCGGATTGAGCGAGCCTTCGCTGAGAGCGTCGCCGGGCTCGACCACGTCCCCATTCGCAACCTTGAGCCGAGTCCGGCGCGGGAATGAGTACTCCTTCGCGTCCGGCAGCTCGCCGTCAGCGTCGAGGGTCGTGGGCGTGACGGTCACCTTGATCGTCCGCTCGGAGTCGTCGATGTCGACCTTGCCTGCGATATCCGCGAGCGTCCCGGCGCCCTTCGGGTTGCGGGCCTCGAAGATCTCGACGACGCGCGGGAGGCCGTGGGTGATGTCCGCTCCGGCCACGCCGCCCGTGTGGAACGTGCGCATGGTGAGCTGAGTCCCCGGCTCGCCGATCGACTGGGCGGCGATGATCCCGACCGCGTCTCCGATCTCAGCCGGACCACCCGTCGCAAGAAAGATGCCGTAGCAACGGCGGCAGAGCCCGTACTCGCTCCGGCACTTGAGAACCGAGCGCACAGGAATCATCGCGGTGGGGGCGTACTCGCCGAACTCCTCGACGAGCTTCCGGAGGCCGCTCATCGTGATGTCTGCGCCCTTCTCGATGATGACGACCTTCCCCGGCTTGCCGTCCTTGATCGGCTTCATGATGTCCGCCGCCGCCACGCGACCGGCGACACTCTTGTTCGGCGACTCGTCGAGGATGAGCGGCACCTCGATGTGGTCATCCGTCCCGCAGTCCTCCTCGCGCACGATGACGTCCTGTGAGACGTCCACGAGACGCCGCGTCAAGTATCCGGAGTCCGCCGTGCGAAGTGCGGTGTCGGCCAGACCCTTGCGCGCACCGTGCGTCGAGATGAAGTACTCGAGCACGGTTAGGCCCTCCATGAAGTTGGCCTTGATCGGACGAGCGATGATCTGGCCCTTGGGGTCGGCCATCAGCCCACGCATGCCGGCGAGCTGGCGGATCTGGTTGAACGATCCGCGAGCACCCGAGTTGGCCATCATGTAGATCGGGTTCGTCGGCGAGAGGTTCTCCATCATCCTGACGGCCACCACCTCGGTCGCCTCGGTCCAGATCGCGACTATGCGCTCGTGGCGCTCTTCCTCGGTCATGAGACCGCGGTCGTACTCGCGTCCGACCTTGGAGACCTCCTCCTCGTAGTTGGCGAGAATCTCTTCCTTCTCGTCCGGAATCACGATGTCGTTCTTCGAGATGGTGATTCCCGCTCGGGTCGCGAACCGGAAGGTGAGCGACTTGATGATGTCGAGCGCAGCGGCGATCGTGTTCGGGCCGTAGCGCTCGACGAGATCGCCGATGAACTGGTCGAGCACCCTCTTGGTGAGCGTCTCGTTGAGGAACGGGTGGTCCTCGAAGTCGCCGCCCGTGGCCTCGTCGAGGGCCCGTTCCACCTCGGCGTTGAAGATGACTCGGCCCGGCGTCGTCAACACGAGCTTGCCATTCCACTCGTACTCCGCCGGGTCCTGGAACCGCACCTGCTCCGCCTCGACCGCGAACTCGACGTCCTCTTCCGTGCGGAAGCGGGGAAGCCCCTTCTTCTTGAGCTTCTTGGCCAGGTCGGCTGCGGTAGTGGCATCGAGGTCGTACTCGCAGTAGGTCAGGAAGTACGCCCCGAGCACCATGTCCTGGGTCGGCGTGGCCAGCGGCCGCCCGCTCGCCGGCGAGAGGATGTTGTTCGCGGAGAGCATCAGAACCCGCGCCTCTGCCTGCGCTTCTGCCGACAGCGGCAGGTGCACAGCCATCTGGTCGCCGTCGAAGTCGGCGTTGAACGCGTGACAGACGAGCGGGTGGACCTGGAT
>JBBDMN010000285.1:0-9740 GCA_040878305.1 Gaiellaceae bacterium | reverse complement strand
CTCGGCCGTGGGCTGGCCGATGCGGCAGAACGGTCAGATGTAGTCCGACCAGACGAAAATGTGAAGACCGCTCAGGGCACCACCTCAGGGTTGCCTAGCCGCCGAGCGCGTCCACGTATCGCTCGAACGCGTCTCGCCGGCACCGCGACCGCGCGATCTCCTCCTCCAGCCGGGTGATCTCGGCCATGAGCTCTTGGCTCTCGGCCTCCGGGTCGGCTTCGGGGGCGAGCCAGTCTTCGTCCGGCTCTTCCGCCGGGATCTCCTCCCCCGGGTTCTGGCCCCCCAGGACAGTCCGGACGATGTCGGCGTCTCCCGGAGTCATGCGGGCGAATGCCTCCTCGTCGATGCGGGGGCCTTCGAGCTCGGCCACCGTCTCCTCCAATTGCTCGAGAAGCGCGGCCTCCCTCCCCTGCTCCAACTCGACCGCTTCCCCGATCAGGCGCCTGCGCTGGTTCCGGGCCATCGCCTCACGGTCCACGGGCGCAAGGATAATCGAGCCGTGTCGCCGCTCCTTCACCGCGTGCGGTGCTCGTCTCCGCGTCGGCCGCCCAGGCCGCCGTCTCGTTTGTCAACTTCGGGCTGCCGGCGCTCGGCCCGGAGCTCCGTGACCGGTTTCGACCGCAGCGCTTGCCGCGGTCGGCGCTCTCGTCGCGGTCAGGCTGCCTCCGGAGTCTGTTCGCTGCCACCGGCGAAGGTGACGTCGCCTCGGCTTCGTTGAAGGCGGCGAAAGGTGCCCCTCCGGTCGAGATTGCATACGATACTGTCCCGAGCGTGGCGAAGACCCTCCAGGAGCGCGAGCTCCCTGCCGGCAACGCGAGCGTGGCCGTCGCCGAGGTGATACGCCAGGCGATCGTGGACGGTGGGCTCGCGCCGGGGGCGCGCTTGAAGGAGGAGGAGCTCGCGCGCGAGCTCGGCATGAGCCGCACGCCGGTTCGGGAAGCCCTGCTCGTCCTTCAGGCGGAGGGTCTCGTCGATGCCGCTCCGAACCGCGGTGCAACGGTCCGCGTGCACGACGCCGAAGACCTGGACGACCTCTATCAGCTCCGCGCCGTCTTGGAGGGCTACGCCGCCAGGAGGGCGGCTGCGCGCGCCTCCGAGGATCTAGTCCGAGAGCTCTGGGCAAGCTGCGATCGGTTCGATGAATTGTCGGACGGCGACGTGCGCGCCCTCGTCAAGGAGAACCTCGTCTTCCACAACGCGATCCTCGAGGCGGCGGGGAGCACCCGCGTGGCCGGCATGGTGCGCAAGGTGATCGAGCTCCCGCTCGTCTACAAGTCGTACATCTGGTACTCGCCGGAGCAGCGCCGGATCTCGGCGCACTACCACAGGCAGATCGCGAGGGCGCTCGAGACCCGCGATGCGGAGCGCGCCGAGCTGGTGATGAAGGAGCACGTCTTCGAGGCGCGCGACTTGCTCGTGGCACGCGTCCGCGAGCTAGAGGACGCGGAATGAGCGACGCAGCGGTCGTCACCGAGGCGGCCCAGCGGGATACCAGCGGCCCGGGCCCCCTTGCAGGGCTCCGTGTGCTCGAGCTCGGCATGCTGCTCGCCGGGCCCTTCACCGGGCGGCTACTCGGGGACATGGGCGCCGAGATCATCAAGATCGAGCCGCCGGGGAAGCCCGACCCGCTGCGCGAGTGGGGCCGGGCGCGCTATGAGGGCCGTTCCCTGTGGTGGCCGGTGCAGTCTCGAAACAAGAAGTGCGTCACGCTCGACCTCCGTCAGGAACGGGGGCAGTCGCTCCTGGTCGAGCTCGCGCGGCGTTCCGATGTTCTCGTGGAGAACTTCCGGCCGGGAACGCTCGAGAAGTGGGGAGTTGGCCCGGCCGAGCTCTGGGAGGCCAACCCGGGGCTCGTCATCGCACGCGTCTCGGGCTACGGTCAGACCGGCCCCTACGCCCCACGTCCAGGTTTCGCTTCCGTCGCCGAGGCGATGGGAGGAGTCCGCTACATGAACGGCTTTCCCGACCAGCCGCCCCCACGGATGCAAATCTCGCTCGGCGACTCGCTCGCGGGGATGTTCGCTTCGATAGGTGTCCTCGCCGCCCTGTACAAGCGTGACGCGCTCGGCTTCGGACGCGGACAAGTTGTCGACGTCTCCTTGGTCGAGTCGTGTTTTGCGCTGCTCGAAAGCACGGTGCCGGAATACGACCGTCTCGGCGTCGTGCGCGGCCCAGGCGGGACGGGGCTGAAGGGTGTCGCGCCCTCGAACATCTTCAAGTCGCGCGACGGCAACTGGATGGTGATCGCCGCGAACGCCGACGGCGTCTTCGGCCGTCTCTGCGAGGCGATGGGGAAGCCCGAGCTCGCGAGCGACCCCAGATTCGCCATTCATCTCACCCGCGGTGAGAACCAGGAGGCGATCGAGGCGATCGTCCGCGAATGGGCCGTCGAGCGAGACTTCGCCGAGATCGACCGCGTCCTCGCTGACGCAGGCGTGATCTGCGGGCCGATCTACACGATCGCCGACATCTTCGAGGACGAGCACTTCTGGGCGCGCGAGATGCTGGTCAAGCACATGGACCCCGGGTTCGGCGAGTACGTTGGTCCGGGCATCGTGCCGAAGTTCTCCGAGACCCCGGGTGCCGTGCGCTGGTCGGGGACCTGGGAGGAAGGAAGCCACAACCAGGAGGTGTACGGCGGCCTGCTCGGGCTTTCCGACGACGAGATCGAACACCTGAAGGCGGAATGCGTCCTGTGAGGATCGAGATCTGCGACGTCGGTCCGAGAGACGGGCTCCAGAGCGATCCCAAGATCCTCGAGCCCGAGACGCGTGCCGAGCTCGTCAACCGCCTGGCCGGGGCCGGCCTGCCGCGGATCGAGGCGGTCAGCTTCGTCAACCCGGCGCGCGTCCCCCAGATGGGCCGCGCCGAGGAGGTCGTGGCGGCGATCGACCGAGCGCCCGGTGTCCTGTATGCAGGGCTCGTTCTCAACGAGAAGGGCTATGACCGTCTCGCGAAGACGAGCCTCGACGACGTTCATTTCGCCTTCGCCTCGACCGAGACGTTCAACATGCGCAACTCGAACGCCACCGTCGAGGAGTCGGTGCAGACGGCAGGGCGGATCGTGGCCCGCGCGCGCGAAGACGGCATTCGCGCGACGGTCACGATCGGAGCGTCGTTCGGCTGCCCGTTCGAGGGCAAGGTCGACCCGGGACGGATCCTCGACCTCGCTGCACGGGTCGTCGAGACGCGGCCTGACGAGATCGTCTTCGCCGACACGATCGGGGTCGCCGTGCCCAGCCAGGTCAAGCAGCTCGTGACCGAAGGCGTAAAGCTCGGCAGACCGGTCGCCGTCCACGCGCACAACACGCGCAACACGGGCTTCGCGAACGCCTACGCGGCGATCGAGGCGGGCGCGTCCGTGCTCGACGCGTCCGTCGGCGGCGTGGGCGGCTGCCCCTTCGCGCCGCGCGCCTCGGGCAACATCTGCACCGAGGATCTCGTATACATGCTCCACGGCGAGGGGATCGAGACGGGGGTCGACCTCGACGAGCTCATCTCCGTCGCCGAGTGGCTCGAGGGCGTCCTCGAGCGGCAGCTCGACGGACAGGTCTACCGCGCGGGCACGTTCGCCCCGGTCGCTGGCTAAGAGAAGGAGGAAGGAATGGCCTACAGGCTCGGAGTCGACGTGGGTGGGACGTTCACCGACCTCTTCCTCGTCAACGACTCGGACGGCGGCGCGCAGTTCCGGGTCAAGACTCCGTCCACGCCCGCCGACCCCTCGCAGGGGGTGCTGAGCGGCATCGGCCGTATCTGCGACGAGGCGGGCATCGACGTCTCGGAGCTTCGCAACATCCTCCACGGCACGACCGTGGCCACAAACGCGGTGCTCGAGTCGAAGGGCGCGCGCGTGGGGCTGATCACGACGACCGGCTTCAAGCAGATCCTCCATCTCGCCCGCTCTCAGACACCGGGGCCGCTCGCAGGCTGGATCATCATGATCAAACCCGATCCGCCGGCCTCGCTCGCCGACACGCGCGAGGCGGTCGAGCGGATGGACGCCCGCGGCGCCACGGTGGTGCCGGTCGACGAGCAGCAGGTCGAGGAGATCGTCCGCGACCTCGTCGACTCCGGCGTCGAGTCCCTCACTGTCGGCCTCGTCAACTCGTATGTCAACCCGGCTCACGAGGAGCAGATCGGCGCAATCGTCGAGCGGCTCTACCCGGGCTTCCCGGTGACGCTGTCAGCGCACGTCCTGCCGGAGTTCCGCGAGTACGAGCGGACGCTGACGGCGTGCATGAACTCCTACGTCCGGCCGCGCGTCGCGAGCTACGTCAACCATCTCCAGTCCGAGCTGAACGGGATCGGCGCCAAGGCCGAGGTCAACCTCCTTCGCTCCGACGCGGGCCTGATGACCATCACGGAGGCGACTCGGAACCCGATCTACGGGATCCTGTCGGGCCCGTCCGGGGGCGTCGCCGGGGCGCTCTACGTCGCGGGCAAGGCCGGCTTCGAGAACATCCTCACCTTCGACATGGGCGGCACGTCCACCGACGTGGCGCTGTGTCAGAACGGCGAGCCGACGATCGGCCGCGAGACCTCGATCGGCCACTTCCGGATCAAGGTGCCGTCGGTCAACGTCCACACGGTCGGAGCGGGGGGCGGCTCGATCGCCCACGTGCCCGAGCTGACGAAGGCGCTGCGCGTCGGCCCGCAGTCGGCTGGCGCCGACCCCGGTCCCGCCGCCTACGGGAAGAGCGGCATCGACCCGACCGTGACCGATGCGAACGTCGTCCTCGGGCACCTCCCGCCACGGCTGCTCGGCGGCGAGATGGAGCTCGACACGGCCGCTGCCCGTACCGCGGTCCAGCAGGTGGCCGACGCGATGGGGCTCGGCTCGGTCGAGGAGGCTGCCGAGGGGATCCTCGCAATCGTGAACGAGAACATGGCGGGCGCGTTACGGCTCGTGTCGGTGCAGCGCGGCCACGACCCGCGGGAGTTCGCCCTCGTCGCCTACGGCGGCGCGGGGCCTCTGCACGCGAATGCCGTGGCGGAGATCATGGGCTCCTTCCCGGTCCTCGTACCGCCCGCTCCGGGCCTGCTCTGTGCCATCGGCGACCTCGTCGCGGACTTCCGAGACGAGTTCGCTCAGACGTACATCCGCGTCCTTCCGGAGGCCGACCAGGGTGACGTCGCGTCGATCCTGGAAAGCCTCGGCGAGCGCGCGAAGGCGTTCCTCGACGGCGAGCGGATCGAGCTCGACCGCCAGCACATCGCGTACACGGCGGACATGCGCTACCACCGTCAGGGCTACGAGATCCCCGTCTCGATCGATCCTGCCGATGCCCGCGCAAACGGGCTCGGAGGGCTCGAGGAACGCTTCAACGCGCTGCACGAGCAGCTCTACGGCTTCCGCATGCACGACACCCAGGCGGAGATCGTCAACCTGCGCGCGGTCGGCGCCGGCGCGGTGCCGAAGCCTGAGCTGCCGACCGGCGACGTCGGGCCGCCCGACCCTTCCGGCGCGGTCGTCGAGGAGCATGACGTCGTGTTCGACGGCAAGCGGGTGCAGACGAAGATCTACGACCGCGCCAGGCTCCAGCCCGGCGCGGTGCTCGGAGGGCCGGCGATCGTGACCGAGTTCGACTCGACGACGGTCGTCCTGCCCGGCTACCGGGCGGCAGTCGACTCGAACTTCAACATCCTGATCACCCCCAACGAGTGAGCGAGGGAGCGATGGCAGTCACCGAAGAGCTTCGCATCGCCGAGATCCCGACGGGGATCGAGGTCGACCCGATCACCCTCGACATAATCGAGGGCGCGCTGAAGAGCGCCCGTTTCGAGATGGACGCGGTGCTGTTCCGGTCGGCGATGAGCCCCGTGATCCGCGAGCAGCACGACGAGTTCCCGATGCTCACCGACCCCCGCGGCCGCATGGTCGTGGGCCAGTTCGGCGCCTACATCAACGAGATGATGGCCGAATGGGATCGGGGCATCTACCCGGGTGACGTGATCCTCACCTCCGATCCGTTCAAGTGCTCGGCCTCGATCTCGCACACGAACGACTGGCTCGTGCTCGTGCCGATCTTCTACGAGGACGAGCTCGTGGGCTGGTCGAGCCAGTTCGGCCACCAGATGGACGCCGGCGGCCCACTACCCGGCTCGCTGCCGACCGGCGCGCGGACGATCTTCGAAGAGGGGATCATCATCCCGCCGCTCAAGATCATCGAGCGTGGCGTCCCCGCGGACGACGTCCTCAAGCTGATCTTCAACAACGTCCGCCTGCCCGAGATGAACCGCGCCGACCTGTTCGCGATCGTCGCGGGCTGCCGCGCAGGCGAGAAGCGCGTGATCGAGCTCTGCGACCGCTTCGGCAAGGAGACGTACCTGGCCGCGCTGCAGGCGTTGCTCGACCGCACGTACAACGCGATGAAGTTCCTGATCTCGGTCGCCATCCCCGAGCAGCCGCAGACGTTCGTCGATTGGGTCGACGACGACGGCCTCGGCAACGGTCCGTACAAGATGCAGCTCACGATCTGGCGGGAAGGCGAGCACGCCTTCTTCGACTGGTCGGGGACAGACCCTCAGGCCCTCGGACCGATCAACTTCTACCTCTCCGAGGGCATGTTCAAGATGTTCATCGGGGTCTACCTGATCATGGTCAACGACCCCCAGATCCTCTTCAACGACGGCTTCTACCCGCTGCTGCACGTCGTGATGCCGAAAGGGTCGCTGCTCAACCCGCACTATCCCGCGGCACTGGGATGCCGCACGCATGCGCTCACCCGGCTGTTCGACGTGCTCGGCGGCGCGCTCTGCAAGCAGGCACCGGAGCTGAACACGGCGGCCGGCTATGGCACGAGCCCGTACATGCTGTACTCGGGCTGGGACGGAGAGGGCGACTTCTTCTACTCGATGGAGATCCTGTACGGCGGCATCCCCGGCAGACCGATCGGTGACGGGATGGACGGCCACTCGTGGTGGCCGTTGTTCGAGAACATCCCGACCGAGTACCTCGAGGCCTACTACCCGCTACGGATCGACGGCTACACGACCGTCACCGACTCGGGAGGGCCCGGATTGCACCGGGGCGGCAACGGCGTGGAGAAGCGCTATGTGTACCTGGAGCCAGGCGAGGTCTCGATCCACGACGACCGCTGGCTTACTCCACCGTGGGGCGTGCTCGGCGGGCTCCCCGGACGGCGCTCCACCAAGCTCCTCCGACGCGCGGACGGAACGGAAGAGGTCTTGCCGTCGAAGTGCGACAACGTCAAGGTCGAAGCGGGCGACATGCTCGTGTACCGGACAGCCGGCGGCGGCGGCTGGAAGGACCGGCTCGAGAGGCCGGCGGAGACAGTCGCCCGCGACGTGTCGTTCGGTCTCGTCAGCCGGGCCTTGGCTCAGGAGGGCTACGGCGTCGTCATCGGGGACGATGGGTCGGTCGACGAGGCGGCCACCGAGGCCGAGCGCGAGCGTCAGCGCACCGAACGCGGCGATGCGCCCGCGTTCGACTTCGGTGCCCCGCTGGAGGACGTGATCGCAAACTGCAAGGCGGAGACCGGTCTCGAGCCGCCGATCCCGGCACGGCCGTTGCGGTGGGCGCCGCTCGAGTCCGGAGAGGACGCCCTGGCCCGCGTTCGCGCAGGGGACTCTGTCTAGGGCGGAAATGGAGCACGAGGGCTTCCACGGCAGGGCGGGCTTCGGGCGCCGGCCCGCGCTGATCGTGATCGACGTCAACGTCGGCTTCACGGACCCGGAGTCGCCGCTCGTCTGCGACCTCGAGGAGGTCGTTGCCGCGATTCGACAGCTGCTCGAGGAGGCGCGACGAGCGGAGATTCCGATCGTCTTCACGACGGTGTCGTACACAGAAGGAGACAAGCGTACGGCGGCCGCCTTCATCGACAAGGTGCCCGCGTTGCTCACGCTCGAGGCGGGGAGCCGCTGGGTGGAGATCGACCCGCGCATCGCCCCCCGTGAGGACGAGGCCGTGCTGAACAAGCTGTTCGCGTCGGCGTTCTTCGGCACTGCGCTGTCGAGCCTCCTCGCCGCGAACGGATGCGACAGCCTGATCGTGACCGGCGCGTCGACATCGGGGTGTGTGCGGGCCACGGCCGTCGACGCGCTCCAGCACGGCTACCGGCCGATCGTGCCTCGAGAGGCGGTCGGAGACCGCAACCCGGACGCGCACGCCGCCAACCTCTACGACCTCGACGCGAAGTACGGGGACGTGGTTTCCTTGACCGAGGTCATCGAGCATTTGGAGGGGCTCGTTGCCGCACACGCTCGCTGAGAAGATCCTGCTCGCCCACACCGAAGCGGACGAAGTCCGCCCGGGAGACGTCGTCATGGTGCGCTGCGACGTCGTGATGGCCAACGACGTCTCGGGCCCGGTCGCGTTCCGGGCGATGGAGAAGATGGGCGCGACCCGAGTCTTCGACCCTTCGCGCGTGGTCATGGTCGCAGACCACTTCATGCCGGCGAAGGACGCCCGCTCGGCGGAGCTCCAGAGGCGGCTCAAGGAGTGGTCGGACGAGCAAGGCGTGACGTTCTACGGGCAGGGGCGCGGCGGCATCGAGCACACGCTCCTCTGCGAGGAGGGCTGGGTCGTTCCCGGATCGGTGATCGCCGGTGGCGATTCGCATACCTGCACCTACGGGGCACTCGCCGCCTTCGGCACCGGCCTCGGCTCGACCGACATCGCCCACTGCCTCGCGTTCGGCGAGTTCTGGCAGGCCGTCCCTTCCACGATCCAGATCGAGTTCGTCGGCGAGAAGGGCCGCTTCGTCTCGGGCAAGGACCTGATCCTCGCCGTGATCGGGGAGCTCGGCGTCGGGGGAGGCACGAACGCGGCGCTCGAGTTCGTGGGAGAGGGCGCCGAGGCACTCTCGATCGACGAGCGTCTCGCCGTGGCGAACATGGCCGTCGAGGCTGGAGCGGAGACGGGGTTCTTCCCGGCCGACGACAAGGCGGCCGAGTACCTGGAAGGCCGTACCGACAGGTCCTGGACACCTGAGCGCTCCGACCCGGACGCCGAGTTCGCGCGCAGCTTGCGCATCGACCTCGACGAGCTCTCCCCGCTGGTCGCGCTCCCGCACCTGCCGGGTAACGTCGTCCCCGTCGCGGACGCGATCGGCATGAAGATCGACCAGGTCTACATCGGCAACTGCTCGAACGGAACGATGACCGACCTCCGCCAGACGGCGGAGATCCTGCACGGACACACCGTGCACCGGGACTGCCGAATGATCGTCGTCCCCGCGACGCAGCGGATCTACCGCGAGGCGATGAAGGAGGGCCTGCTCGACCTCTTCGTCGAGGCGGGGGCGATGGTCTCGACGCCGACCTGCGGCGCCTGCTTCGGCGGAGGCATGGGAGTGCTCGGGTCGGGCGAGCGCGCGCTGACGACGACGAACCGCAACTTCAAAGGACGGATGGGCTCACCCGAAGCCGAGGTCTGCCTGGCCAACGCGTACGTCGCCGCAGCCGCGGCTGTCGCCGGCGAGATCGTCGATCCGGCCGAGGTGCTCTCGGGGGTCAGCGCATGAACATCGAGGGCCGGGCCGTCGTCATCGCGGGGGATAACCTCGACACCGACGTCATGTACCCGGGGGCGTACCTCAACATCGACGATCCGGAGCAGATGAAGCCCTACCTCTTCGAGGGCTTCGATCCCTCGCTCCGCGACGAGCTCGGCGACGACGCGCTCATCGTCACCGGCGCCAACTTCGGCATCGGCTCCTCGCGCGAGCATGTGGTGCAGGCGATGAAGGCCTGGGGAGTTCAGGGCGTCGTCGGGAAGA
>JBBDMN010000284.1:0-1810 GCA_040878305.1 Gaiellaceae bacterium | reverse complement strand
CGCTTGCTCCAAGGCGCGGGCTCGGACGCGCATGTCCTCCAAGGGGTCGGCACGGGCGCCGTCCGAATGCGGAGGTTCGAGGGGCCAGAGGAGTTCCTGCTCTCGCTCCGCACAGCGGAGATCCTGCGCCGCCCCAAGTCCCTCGCGTATCTCCAGTCGCTCAAGTGGATGGCCCAGGTCAAGGAAAAGGTCCGCTAAGGGAGAAGGTGAGCCGGACTCCGTGCCCGCGGCCTTGCCCACCGACGAGATCTACGAGCGTTACCTCAAGAAGGCCATTGCCGAGATCAACGAGCTCGGTGACGAGCTCGCACGCGCCGGCGACGAGCTCCGCGTTCCCGTGGTCGGCTCGGGGCATCCGCTCGCCGACGTCTTCCTCCTCAAGCACACGCCGCAACCGCAGGAGATCCAGGAGGGAGTCGCGTTCTTCGGCCGCAGCGGCCAGGCCGTCCTCAAGTCGCTCCAGCGTCTCCGCGTCGACCCGCTCTCGGTCTATGGGACGAACTGCCTGAAGTTCGGGACCGAGGATGCTGCGGACGCCGCGGGGTGGCTGACGCGGGAGCTCCACATCGTCCAGCCGAAGCTCGTGGTCGCCATGGGTGGCGACTCGGTCGGGTTTCTCAACGAGCTTCACTTTCCGCTGTCGGACACGATCGACACCGACTCTCCCGGTGTCCTCCAGCGGTTCACCGCGACGATCGAGGTGCTCGTCACCCCCGATGTCGACGCAGCGCTCGACGAGCAACCGGCGAAGACGGACTTCTGGAACGCGTTCAAGACGCTCGGCCCCTGGTGGGCGGAGCAGCCACCGTACTGAGCGTCGGGCGCGGGCGCGGGCGTGCGCTTGCGCTCGCGGCCCTCGTCGCCGGTCTCGTCGTCTTCGGAGCGGTCGCAGCGAGCCTGCCCCAGCTCTCCGAGGGCGGAGCCATCGCCGTCGCGAGCGTCCTCGTTCTGCCCGCGTTCACCGCGACGATCTGGCTCGCGCTGCCGCTGGCTCGTGTGCGAAACGTGTGGCTTCTGGGAGGCGCTGCGCTCGCGGGAGTCGCGTGGGTCGTCCTCTACTTCGCGGGGCTCGGCGTCCTCGCCAACACCTCGAAGCTCATCTGCTTCGTCCTCGTCGGCTTCTGGTTTCTCTCGCTGTTCGAGGATCTCTGGTGGCTCGCGCTGGTGGCTTTTCTGGTGCCGTGGGTCGACATCTGGTCCGTCTCAGCGGGTCCGACCAGATACGTGACCGAAGAGCAGCCGGGGTTCTTCGAGAGCATCTCGGTCGCGCTCCACGTCCCCGGCGAGACCTCGACTGCCAACATCGGCCCGCCGGACATCGTCTTCTTCGCGCTCTTCCTCGCCGCGGCTCAGCGGTTTCGGGTGAGGATCGAGCTCACCTGGGTCGCGATGACCGGCTTCCTCTCGCTGACCCTCGTCCTCGTCTGGATCTGGGACACCTCGGGGCTACCTGCCCTCCCCGCGGTCTGCCTCGGCTTCCTCCTGCCGAACCTCGACCTCCTCTGGCGGAACGCACGGGAAGCGTGGCGGGCACGAGCCTCCGCGAACTCGTAGCGGCCGGGCATGCCCGGCCCTATGTCACCGAGCGCCGCTCGAGCAGAGATACGGACTCGACGTGCGGCGTGTGCGGGAACATGTCCACGGGGCGGCAGCGGACGAGCTCGTAGCCGTACTCCTCCCCGAGCACCTTGACGTCCGAGGCGAGCGTCGTCGGATTGCAGGAGACGTACACGATCTTCGCCCCGCCCAGCTCGCCCGTTCGCCGAAGCGCCTTTCCCGCGAGACCGGCGCGTGGAGGATCGACGACGAC
>JBBDMN010000283.1:7721-9877 GCA_040878305.1 Gaiellaceae bacterium | reverse complement strand
CGTACGCGCGGATCATGAAGAAGATCTGCTGGGAGGAGTCGTTCCACATCCTCCATGGGCGAGACGTGATCCTCACGATGGTCACGGGCACGCCGGAGCAGTTCGAGCTCGTGCAAGAGGCGGTCGACCGCTGGTGGGAGCCGCTCATGCACTTCCATGGCAACCGGATCCCGGCTGAGGAGGATCCGATGTACATCTGGCGGATCAAGAGCCAGGCGAACGAGGACGCGCGGCAGGAGTTCCTCGACGGCTACGTGCCGCAGATTCGCGAGCTCGGGCTCACGATTCCCGATCCCGCGCTCACGAAGGACGAGGAGACCGGCGTCTGGAGCTACACCGAGCCCGACTGGAACAAGCTGCGTGCCGTCGTCACGGGTCACGGTCCCGCGTCGCAGGAGCGGCTCGCCTTCCGGCGGCTCTCACGCGAGGACGTCGCCTGGGTCGAGCAGGTGGTGCTCGCGGAGGCCGCGTAGTCCGCCCTCATGACGCGTCACTGGCAAAGGAGGCAAGCGCTCGGCGCGAGGACAGTACATCTGGTACGGCCTTGCGCCGAGCGCGCAGCATCCTGCGGCCAGTGGCGCGAGGCGTTGGCGGAGCCGGGCTCAGCCCGGCGGGAGCCGACGCCGGTCAGGAGGCGCGGATGATCTACGAGGTCTTCAGGCAGGAGCGCAAGGGCCAGCCCTTTCAGCACGCAGGCACCGTCACTGCGCCGGACCTAAGCTTCGCCGAGATCTACGCGCGCGAGCAGTACGGCCGCCGGCAGGAGTCGGTCGCGCTCTGGCTCGTGCCCCGCGAGGCCGTGAGCGAGATCGCCGAGTTTCCCGACGAGTTCGAGATGAAGTACCGGCGCGTCGACGGCTACTCGATCAAGGCGCGGCTCCGCGAAGCGCGGGAGCGCGCCGGGACGCTCGAGCTGGCGCCGGGCGCGGCAGAGACCGAGTGAGCAAGCTAGCGGCGGAAAATACGACGCGCTTACGCGACGCATTTTCCGCCGAGGATTCCTGACATGAGCAAAGACCGAGTCGATCTCCTGCTCTCCTTCGCGGACGACGAGCTCTTCCTCGGCTGGCGGAACTCGGAGTGGACAGGGATCGCTCCCTTCCTCGAGGAGGACGTCGCGTTCTCGTCGATCGCGCAGAACGAGATCGGCCACGCGCGCGCCCTCTATGAGCTCGCCGCCGCCGAGCTGGGGACGACCGCAGACGAGCTCGCCTTCGACCGCAAGCCCGACGAGTACCGCTGCGCGCCGCTCGTCCAGTTGCGGCGCCTCGAATGGGCGCGCACGATCGCGCGGCACTGGCTCTACGAGACGGCTGACGAGATCCGGCTCGCTGCGCTCAAGGGCTCCGACGACCTCGAGCTCGCGGGGGTCGCCGCCAAGATGGATCGCGAGGAGGCATACCACCGCATGCATGCCGAGATGTGGGTCGCCCGCCTGCTCTCGTCCGAGGAGGGTCGCTCACGGCTGAGCGAGGCGGTCGACGAGCTCTGGCCGTATGCGCTCGGCGTCCTACACGACGAGCTTCGCCCGGAGCTCCGCCGTCGCGCGGAGGAACGCCTCGGACGCGAGCTGCCAGACATCGAGCCGATCTCGCGCGGCGTGCACGAGGACGAGCTCGCAGAGCTCTGGGAAGAGATGACGATGGTCCGCCGCTCGGCTCCGGCAGGTACCCAGTGGTGACCGTCGACGACGTCTGGGCCGCGCTCGCCGAGATCCCAGATCCCGAGATCCCGGTCATCTCCCTCGTCGACCTCGGCGTGATCAAGGACGTCGAGGTCGAGGACGGCCGTGTGCGGATCGAGTTCACGCCGACCTTCATGGGCTGCCCCGCGCTCGAGCCGATGCAGCGCGCGATGGAGGCGAAGGTCGAGGCGCTCGGAGCACGACCCGAGGTGCGCGTCGTCCTCGACGACTCGTGGTCGACCGACAGCATCACGCCGGCCGGGCGCGAGAAGCTCCGCGTTGCGGGATTCGCGCCTCCGGCGCCTCGTCCGGTCGAGAAGCTCGACCTCGTCCAGCTGCAGCGTGCGACGTTCCGCTGCCCGTACTGCGGCTCGACGGAGACACGTCTCGAGAATCTGTTCGGCCCGACCCCTTGCCGCTCGATCCGCTACTGCGACGCCTGTCGCCAGCCGTTCGAGCAGTTCAAGACGCT
>JBBDMN010000283.1:3461-7621 GCA_040878305.1 Gaiellaceae bacterium | reverse complement strand
ACCCGGACGCCGCATGACCGAGACCGGCGCGATCGTCGCCTCGCCGACGCAGCACCGGATCGACCGCACGGACACCCCCGTCATACGCGCCGAAGGAATCTGGAAGGTCTTCGGCCCGCGCGGAGAGCGGCTCGTCGGGTCGCCGGACGCGCTTCTTCCCAGAGGTGAGCTCCGCGAGAAGACGGGCTGCGTCGTCGCCGTCCGAGATGTCTCCATCGAGGTGTGGCCCGGCGAGGTGTTCGTGGTCATGGGTCTCTCCGGCTCGGGCAAGTCCACGCTCGTGCGCACCCTCATCCGCCTCATCGAGCCGACGGCGGGCAGCATCGAGATCGCCGGAACGGATGTCATGGCAGCGGGCTCGGGGCAGCTACGCGAGCTCCGCCGCCACTCCGTTTCGATGGTCTTCCAGCACTTCGGGCTGCTCGCGCATCGCCGGGTGATCGACAACGTGGCCTTCGGGCTCGAGGTGCAGGGTGTGACGAAGGCCGAGCGCCTCGCGCGGGCGACCGAGATGCTTCACCTGGTAGGCCTCGAGGACGTCGCGAACCAGTTTCCCGACCAGCTCTCGGGCGGAATGCAGCAGCGTGTCGGCGTCGCCCGCGCGTTCGCGGTCAATCCGCAGGTGATGCTCTACGACGAGCCGTTCAGCGCCCTGGATCCCCTGATTCGCCGCGACATGCAGGACGAGGTGTGCCGGCTGCAAGAGGAGACGGGCAAGACCATGGTCTTCATCACCCACGACCTGGCCGAGGCGCTGCGGCTCGGCGACCGCATCGCGATGATGCGGGACGGCGCGATCGTGCAGCTGGGCACGCCCGAAGAGATCGTGGGCGCGCCCGCAAACGACTACGTCGCGGACTTCGTGCGCGACGTCCCGCGTAGCCACGTGCTCACCCTCCGCTGGGTCATGCGCCCACCGGAGCCGGCCGAGGACACCGACGGCCCGCGGCTCGATGTCGCAACGACTGTCCGCGACGCGATCTCGGCAGTCGCCGCGAGCGACCGCCCGGTATGTGCGATCGAAGACGGTCGGGTCGTCGGCATCGTCGACCGCGAGACGGTGCTGAAGGCGATTGCGGGCGAGAGAGGCGAGCCGTAGTGTCGGTCGTCACCGAGGTCGCCCGAACGACGCCGCTCGTCTCGCATCGGCCGTGGTGGAAGGGTCGCATCGTTCAGGTCGCTGCGATCGTCGGGTTGATGTTCCTCGCCTACCGCGCATGGCGCCTCGAGTATCCGTGGCCGAGCTCCCTCGTCTGGAACTCGCTGCCCGCGCGTCTGGACGACTTCCAGATCTGGCTTCTCGACCAGCGCACCGCCGAGGACAAGAGCGTCGTCTTCGCCCTCTTCGACGGCTTCCGCGTCTTCGTCGACAACCTCGTCGCGTGGCTAAACGAGCTGTTCCTCGATTTGACCTGGGTCGGAACGACGGTCGCCGGAGCCCTGATCGTGCTCCGCTTCGGCGGCTGGCGGGCGGCGCTCTGGGTGCTCGGGGCGTTCGCCTCGTTCGCGCTGATGGGGTTGTGGGAGGAGAGCATCCAGACACTCGCGCTGATGCTTGTCGCGGTGGCGCTCTCGCTCCTCGTCGGGATGCCGCTCGGCGTGATCGCGGGCCGCTCGGACCGCTTCGCGAGGGTGGTCACGCCTGTCCTCGACACGATGCAGGTCGTCCCCGCGTTCGCGTACCTGATGCCGGTGGTCATCCTCTTCTCGGTCGGGTCCGCGGCTGCGGTCGTGGCGACGATGATCTACGCGATTCCGCCGGCCGTCCGCATCACGGCACTCGGCATCAGACGCGTCCCGGTGAACACCGTCGAGGCGGCGGCGTCGATGGGGTCGACCGAACGGCAGATCCTCACCAAGGTGCAGCTGCCACTCGCGCGCCGCATGCTGCTCCTCGGCGTCAACCAGACGACGCTCTTCGCGCTCTCGATCGTTGTCATCGCGGCCCTGATCGGCGGCGAAGGGCTAGGCGCCGTTGTCATCCGAGGGCTCGCCTCAAGTCCGGCGGAGGCCATTCTCGGCGGCATCGCGATCGTGATCCTCGCGATGGCGCTCGACCGCTCCACCGAGGCGATCGCCGAGCGTACGGATCCCACCCGACGGCATCTCGCCGACGGCGCGCGGCAGCGGCTTCGGCTGTGGACGCTCGCCGCTGCCGCAGGAATCGCGCTGACGGTCGTCGTCGCCAGAGCATTCGGAGTGTCTGCGATCTATCCGGACACGATCGGACCGGAGTCGGATCCGCGCTCCGTGACGGTCGAGGAGTGGTTGCTGGCGAAGATCCAGGTCGTCCTCGACAGCGTCCAGGACCCGTTCTCGTTCGTGTTCTCGATCACCGAGCCGGTCGGGATCTTCATCCTGCAGAAGCTGCTCCTACCATTGCAGCAGTTCCTCGTCGAAGGGCCCTGGTTCGTCACCGTCGCAGGCTTGACCGCGATGGCGCTCGTCGTGAGCGGCCTGCGCCCTGCGCTGACGACCCTGGGCATGCTCCTCTCGATCGGGGTGCTCGGCGTCTGGGCGCTAGCCATGGACACCCTCTCCCAGGTGCTCGTCGCAACGCTGATCGCGGTCGCGCTCGGTGTCGCGCTGGGTATCTGGGCCGCCGAGAGCAGCACGGTCTCGAAGGTGCTGCGTCCCGTCAACGACGTCCTCCAGACGCTCCCGCAACTCGTCTACATCGTCCCGTTCATCTACCTGATGCCGGTGTCGATCGTGCCGGGAGTTATCGCAGGCGTGCTCTACTCCTTCCCCGTGGTCGCGCGCCTCGTCGAGCGGGGCGTTCGGGACGTCGCGCCGGCGGCAGTGGAATCAGCCGACGCCTTCGGTGCGACGCGGCGGCAGAGGCTCACGAAGGTCAAGATCCCCCTTGCCGGCGACGCGATCATGCTTGGCGTCAACCAGGGGATCATCATGGTGCTCGCGGTCGTCGTCATCGGTGGCCTGGTGGGCTCCGGCGGACTGGGTTACGAGGTCGCACAGGGTCTCGTTCGTGGCCAGTTCGGCCAGGGTGTCGTAGCTTCACTCGCGATCCTCGCTCTCGGGATCGCTCTCGACCGCGTGACGCAGGGCACGCGCCGGGCTCGAAAGGAGGGCATCGGATGAAGAACGAAACGAAGTCTCACAAGGAGGATCGGATGTCGGATCGTGTGTACCGGCGAGGTGTAGGGGTCTTCGGCCTCGCCCTCGTCGCGGTGGCGGCGCTCGCCGTCTCGGGGAGCGCGTTCGGCGGCGGCGCGCAGGCCTGTGGCACCGTCGTGCTGAACGAAAACTCGTGGACGGGTTCGTCGTCCAACGTCTACGTCGCCAAGTACGTGCTCGAGAAGAGGCTCGGGTGCAAGGCCAAGGTCTCGACGATCACGGAAGGCCTGCCGGCCTTCCAGGCGATGGCGGACGGCAAGATCGACGTCGTGCTAGAGGACTGGGACAACACCCTCACGCCGTCGAACCAGAAGTACCTGAACAACGGGTCCGTGCGCCTCGCCGGAAAGCTCGGCATCACCGGCGTGATCGGCTGGTACATCCCGAGGTACCTGCTCAAGCAGTACCCGTCGTTCGCCACGTGGAGGGGTCTGAAGGGTAAAGAGACCATCTTCAAGTCGCCCGAGTCCGGCTCGCAGGGGATGTTCCTCGGGGGCGACCCGTCCTACGTCCAGAAGGATCGGGCGATCATCGAGGGCCTCGGTCTCAACTTCAAGCATGTCGTGGCGGGTGCGGAGCCGGCTCAGGTTGCCCGCTGGACGCAGCTCTACAAGCAGAAGAGACCGGTCATCTTCTACTGGTACGACCCGCAGTACCTGAATGCCACGTATCAGCTCGCCCGGGTCAAGCTTCCGGCGCGGACCGCGAAGTGCAAGGACGACGAGAAGGCGGGCGGGGATTCCAAGCAGTACGCCTGCGAGTACCCGTCGTACGGGCTCGACAAGCTGATCTCGAAAAAGTTCGCGACGAGTGGCTCGCCGGCGCTGAAGTTCATCAGGAAGTTCAGCTGGACTTCGGCGGACCAGAACACCGTCTCGAACCTCATCGCAGGCCGGAAGCTCAAGCCGGACAAGGCGGCCGCGACGTGGGTGAAGGCGAACGCGGCCAAGGTCAACGCCTGGCTGAAGTGAGTTGACGCACGCGGCGGGGGCGATCCCCGTCCCCGCCGCGGCGTCACCCAC
>JBBDMN010000283.1:0-3451 GCA_040878305.1 Gaiellaceae bacterium | reverse complement strand
CCCCCCCCCCCCCCCCAGTCGACGATGACCGTCCCGGCGCTCCCCATCCACCAGCCCGAGGCTGCAGACGCCCGGTCGCTCGCCGACCAGGCGTACTACCGCATCCGCGAGCTGATCGTCTCGCTCGAGCTCGCCCCAGGCTCGCTGATCAGCGAGCGCGAGTTGATGGAGCGGCTCGGTGTCGGGAGAACACCGGTGCGGGAGGCGCTGCGCGATCTGGCCCGCGAGAGCCTCGTCGAGGTCTACCCGCGCCGCGGGATGTTCGTGTCGCGGGTCGATGTGGGTGACCTCGCGGGTCTTTCTGAGGTGCGCGCCGTGATCGAGAGCCACGCCGCGCGACTTGCCGCGGAGCGCGCAACGAAAGCCGACCGCGAAGCGATCGCCGAGCTTCTCGACGAGTTGAACGCCGTGGAAGATGAGCATGGAGAGCGAACCCTGATCGACCTCGACCAGCGCATCCACCGGCATGTCTATCGCTGCACCCACAACCCCTTCCTCGAGGCGACCCTGAACGAGTACTACGTGCTGACTTTGAGGATCTGGTTCCTCGCGCTCGATAGGGTCGTCCGGCTCGAGGACGCCGTCGGCGAGCACCGCGAGCTGCTCGAGGCGATCCGAGATCGCGACCCGGCCCGCGCGGAGGAAGCGATGCGCCGGCACGTCGATGGGTTCGAGCAGGCCATGCGTCGCGTGCTTTGACCTTTGTATATTTTTGCGTGACACACTGATATATCAGTGCCGAATCGGATCTGAATGAGTCCCCTGCCTCGTAAAGCGCGCGCCGTCGTCATCGGATGCGGCATCGTCGGCTCGAGCGTCGCGCACCACCTTTGTCGTGAAGGCTGGACCGACGTAGTCCTGCTCGACAAGGGGCCGCTTCCGAACCCCGGCGGCTCGACAGGGCATGCGTCGAACTTCATCTTCCCCGTCGACCACTCGAAGGAGATGACCGCTCTCACCCTCGACAGCATCCGACAGTACGAGGAGCTCAGCACGTTCACGGAATCGGGCGGGATCGAGGTCGCGCGCACGGAGGAGCGGATGCAGGAGCTCGCTCGCCGCATGGTCTCGGCCAAGGCCTGGGGAGTCGAGCCGGTCTCTCTCGTCACGCCGGCGGAGGTGAAGGAGCTCGTCCCCTACATCGACGAGACGGTGATTCTCGGAGGCTTCTACTCACCAGGCGTCGGTGTCGTCGACTCGTTGCGCGCCGGCACCTTGATGCGCGAGCAGGCCGTCGAGATGGGCGCCCTTACCGTGTCGGCGGGAACCGAGGTGCTGGGGATCGAGACCGAAGGGAGACGCGTTGTGAGCGTCCGAACGACCGAGGGCGACATCGATACCGAAGTCGTCGTCATCGCGTGCGGGGTCTGGAGCCCGAAGCTCGCATGCATGGCGGGAGCGTGCATTCCGCTGACCCCCGCGGTGCATCAGATGATCGACATCGGCCCGGTGCCGCGCTTCGAGCACACGAAGCAGGCGATCGAGTTCCCAATCGTCCGCGACATGGACACGAACATGTACGAGCGCCAGGACGGGACGGGACTCGAGATCGGCTCGTACGCCCACCGCCCGATCCTGTACGACCCCGAGGATCTGCCGTCCGTCGAGGAGGCTCCTCTCTCACCGACCGAGTTTCCCTTCACGCAGGAGGACTTCGCGCCGCAGCTCGAGCATGCGCTCGAGCTGATGCCGGAGATCGTCGGCGACGAGACCGTCGGCATCAAGTACGCGATCAACGGGATCCTCTCGCTGACCCCCGACGGGATGCCGATCCTCGGCGAGACGCCCGAGGTGAAGGGGCTCTGGTCAGCGGCGGCGGTCTGGGTGAAGGAGGGACCGGGTGTCGGCAAGTCGCTCGCCGAGTGGATGGTTCACGGCGAGTCCGAGATCGACCTCCACTCCTCCGACATCGCCCGCTTCCACGAGCACCACACGATGAGCACGCACGTCAAGGCGCGCACCGGGGAAGGCTTCAACAAGACCTACGGGATCGTGCATCCGGGAGAGCAGTGGGCCTCGAACCGCGATGTCAGGCTGTCGCCGTTCAACTCGAGGGAGCGGGAGCTCGGCGCCGTGTTCTTCGAGGCTGCCGGGTGGGAGCGCCCGCAATGGTACGAGTCGAACTCGGTGCTGCTCGAGGAGTACGGCGATCGGATCGGGCGCCGGGAGGCCGAGTGGGACGCGCGCTGGTGGTCGCCGATCATCAACGCCGAGCACCTCGCGATGCGCGACCGCGCCGGCCTCTTCGACCTGTCCGCGTTCTGCATCTTCGACGTCACCGGGCCGGGTGCACTCGACGCGCTCCAGCAGGTCTCGATGCGCCAGGTGGACGTGCCGGTCGGCCGCGTCGTCTACACGCCGTGGCTCTCGCAGGGCGGAGGCTTCAAGTCGGACCTCACGATCATGCGCCTGGGCGCCGAGGAGTTCCGTGTCGTCACCGGCGGAGCGCACGGGATGGCAGATCGCAAGTGGCTCCTCGACCACCTCTCGGCCGACGGATCGGCCGAGCTCGCCGACCTCACCTCTGCCTGGTGCACGCTCGGAATCTGGGGACCGCGGGCCCGGGACATCCTCGCGAGCGCCACGAGCGACGACGTATCGCACGACGGATTCGCCTTCGCGACCTGCCGGACGCTCGACGTCGGACCGCTGCCCGTGCTCGCGTCGCGGATCTCCTATGTGGGCGACCTCGGGTGGGAGCTCTATGTGCCCATCGAGCAGGGCGCGGAGCTCTGGGACATCGTCTGGGAAGCGGGCCGCGCACACGGCGCCGTCCCGGCAGGGATCGGGGTCTACGGAACCACGGGGCGGCTCGAGAAGTGCTATCGCGCCTACGGCGCCGAGCTCGAGAGCGAGTTCACCGTCGTCGAGGCCGGGATGACGACTCCGAAGGTGAAGGAGCAGGACTTCGTCGGCAAGGACGCGTATCTGCGGCATCGCGCGGAGGAGCCAGCGGCAATCCTGTGCACGCTCACGATCGACGACCACATGTCGACGTCTGGTGTTGGGCGCTACCCGCTGGGACGCGAGCCGATCGTCACGCGCGACGGCGCGCCGCTCGTCGACGAAAGGGGCCGTCGCTCCTACGTGACGAGCGCCGGCGCGGGGCCGTCGATCGGCAAGCACATTCTCATGGCGTATCTCCCCCCCGAGCATGCGAGCGTCGGCTCCGATCTGGCGGTCGAGTACATGGGCGAGCGCTACCCGGTCACGGTGGACGTCGTCGGCCCGACGCCGATCTTCGATCCCGAGAACACGAGGATCCGCTCGTGAATGTTCTCGTCTGCGTGAAGCGCGTGCCGCTAACGGGCGGGAAGATCGTGCTGACGGAGGACGCGCAAGCGATTGCGACCCAGCATCTCGGCTTCACGATCAGCCCGCACGAGGAGTGCGGAGTCGAGGAGGCTGTCCGGATCGTCGAGCAGTCGGGTGGCGAGTCCGTCGTCCTGAC
>JBBDMN010000282.1:0-9891 GCA_040878305.1 Gaiellaceae bacterium | reverse complement strand
TGGCTCGCTCGCTGCGGCGGAGGGTACCTCCGCCGCGGGCGCTTGCTCCCCCGTGACCATTGGCTCGCTCGCTGCGGCGGAGGGTACCTCCGCCGCGGGCGCTTGCTCCCCCGTGCGCCCTTCGCTCGCTTCGCTCACTGCGGCCGCGCCGTCATGCCTCGATGCGCGGGAAGAGTGGCGTGCCCTTGTCGAGGCGCGTGTCGACCGGGCCGAGGCCCCATGCGGCGGCGTCGGGAAGGCGCTGCTCCTCGGGCATGCCGTCGAGACCAAGGCGGCGCCACAGCTCATTGCAGGCCCGCGGGATTGCCGGCGACGCAAGGAGCGTCACGATGCGCAGCACCTCGACGCAGTCACCCAGCACGCCCGCGGTCGCGGCGGCGTCACCCGACGTGTGCAGCTTCCACGGCTCCTGATCCTCGATGAACGAGTTCGCGGCCCGGATCAGCTCCCATACCGCACCGAACGCACGCGCGTAGTCGAGCCGGTCCATCGCGCCTTGCATGTCGTCGAACGCCGTGGCGCTCGCGGCCACGAGCGGCCCGTCGGCGCGCGCGCTCGGCGCGACCCCGTCGCAGTAGCTCACCGCCATGTTGAGAACCCGGTTCGCGAGGTTGCCGAAGTTGTTCGCGAGGTCCGCGTTGTAGCGAGCGACCATCGCCTCGTAGCTGAAGTCGCCGTCGGGCCCGAAGCGCTGATCCGCAAGGAAGTGGTACCGGTAGCCGTCCGAGCCGAACTCGGCGACGAGGTCGGCGGGCGCGATCTGGTTGCCGCCGCTCTTCGCCATCTTCTCGCCGCCCACCTGGAGCCAACCGTGCGCGAACACGTGCTTGGGTGGGGCTTCGCCGCCGGCCATGAGCATGGCGGGCCAGTAGACGGCGTGGAATCGAAGGATGTCCTTGCCGATCAGGTGGTAGTCGGCGGGCCAGTACCGGTCGAAGCGCTCGCGGTCTGTGCCGTAGCCAGCCGCGGTGCAGTAGTTGAACAGCGCGTCGAACCACACGTACGTCACGTGCTTCGGGTCCCACGGGAGTGGGATCCCCCACGTGAGCGACGTGCGGCTCATCGAGAAGTCGCGCAATCCCTGCTTGATGAAGCCGAGCACTTCGTTCCGGCGGGACTCGGGTTGCACGGCATCGGGGTACGCGGCGTAGTGCTCCAGTAGCCGGTCCTCGAAGCGCGAGAGCTGGAAGAAGTAGTTCTCCTCCGTGACATGTTCGACGGGTCGACCGTGGATCGGGCAGTTGCCGTTCACCAGCTCGTCCTCGGTGTAATACGCCTCGCACGCGACGCAGTACAGACCTTCATAGGTGCCCAGCTCGATGAAGCCGTGGTCGTAGACCACCTGGAGGAACTGCTGAACCGCCTCGTAGTGCCGCGGCTCGGTGGTGCGGATGAAGTCGGTGTTCGTCAGGTCGATCAGGGTCGTGAGCTCGCGGAACGTGGGGCTCGTCCGGTCGACCAGCTCCTGAGGGGTGATGCCCTCGGCCTCGGCGGTGCGCTGCATCTTGAGCCCGTGCTCGTCGGTGCCGGTGAGGAACGCGACGTCGTCGCCCCAGAGCCTCCGCCAGCGTGCGAGCGCGTCGGCCGCGACCGACGTGTACGCGTGTCCGATGTGCGGAACGTCGTTCGGGTAGTAGATCGGCGTCGTCACGTAGAACGGCGTGGGCATCAGGTTTACAGTACCGACCGCATGTCGCCATCCCGGACCCGTTTCGCGTGAGCACGCAGGACCGCACGCGGCGCGTCGACTCGCTCGGGCGGGTGGTGCTCCCGGCCGACCTCCGCCGCGCGCTCGGCATCCGTGAGGGCGACGTCTTGGACGTGTCGGTGCAAGACGGCAGCCTCGTGCTCACTCGTCACGAGCCGATGTGCGTATTCTGCGGCTCTCGTGACGGGCTTCGCGAGCATGCGGGGAGGCACGCGTGCCCCACGTGCGTCAGCGCGCTCGGCGCTGAGCAATGACGGCGTCGTAGGCGCGTCGGCGGGACACACCAGACCGCGCTGCGAGGCGATCGGCGGCGACGCGCGTCGGGAGTCCCTCGGCGACGAGCGCGAGTGCTTGTTGCGCCAGGTCGGCGTCGGTCGTCGCAACCTCGGTCGCGACCGACGGCTCCAGCACGATGACGATCTCCCCGCGGGGTGCGGTCGCGAAGTGCTTGGCCGCGGCACCCAGGGTGCCCCGCCACATCTCCTCGTTCAGCTTGGTGAGCTCGCGTGCGACCGCGACCAGGCGGGCGTCTCCGCACACCGCCGCGAGATCGGCGAGCGTGGCGGCGAGACGGTGCGGCGACTCGTACAAGATGGTGGTTCGCTCCTCGCGCTCGATTGCCTCGAGCCGGTCGTCGCGCTCACGTCCTTTGCGCGGGAGAAAGCCCTCGAACGCGAATCGCGCCGTCGGGAGACCAGACATCACCAGCGCAGTGAGCGCGGCGCTCGGACCCGGCACCACCTCCACGGGCAGGCCGGCGTCTGCGCACGCGCGTACGAGCCGCTCGCCGGGATCGGAGATGCCGGGCATCCCTGCGTCGGTCACGTAGGCCACACGCAGGCCGGAACGCACCTCCTCGACAATCGCTTGGGCGCGGGCGCGCTCGTTGTGGCCGTGCACGGCGCGCAGGCGGTTGCCGGCGGGCACCCCCGCATGGGTCAGCAACGCGCGCGTCCGGCGCGTGTCCTCGGCGGCGATCACATCTGCGCCGCGGAGGGCCTCGACCGCGCGCGGTGAGAGGTCGCCCAGGTTGCCGATCGGCGTTGCCACCAGGACGAGCAGGCCCGTGGCGTTCATGACCCGTCGTCCGGCGCGACTTCCAGCACGTCACCCACGTGCAGACGCCATCGGTCGGCGGCTCCGCTCGGGGCCTCGACCACGAACCGGGCGCGCCACACCGGCGGCGACACGCGCCGGGGCTTCAGAGTCGAGATCCGCAGCACCCGGCCCGCACGGTCGCACCAGACGACGTCGATGGGCACCCGCATCCCGACGGAGTGGACCTGGCGACACGGCTCGAGCACGAGCGCGCGTTCGACGACGTCACGACCGAGCAGACCGCGTCGACGCGCCGCCCGCGTTGTCGCAACCTCGGCCGACGCCAGCACCTCACCGTCGCGCAGCAGCCAGGGCACGTCACCAACCCCGCTCCTGGCGCCTACGGCGCCGGGCCGCTCCCCTCCACTTTGGCGAACGATCAGCTGCGATCGGCGCAGGGTACCTGCGCCGCGGGCGCTGCCCTCTCACACGTTGAACCGGATCTCGAGCACGTCACCGTCCTCGACCGAGTAGTCCTTGCCTTCGACCCGCAGCTTGCCCAGCTCCTTGGCCTTCGCCCATGAGCCGATGTCGAGCAGCTCCGTCCAGCCGATCACCTCGGCTCGGATGAACCCCCGCTGCAGGTCGGAGTGGATGACGCCGGCACACTCCGGCGCCTTGGCCCCGGCACGGAACGTCCACGCTCGCGTCTCGTCTTCACCCGTGGTGAGGAAGGTGTTGCGACCGAGCAGGTGCAGCGCGCTGCGCGCGAGGCGCGGCACCACGCTCTCCGGAACACCGAGCTCGGCGAGGAGCTCGGCCCGATCGTTCCCGACCGACGCGATCACATCCGGGTCGGCCTCCAGCTCGATGCACACCGCGAGCGCGTCCGGGCCGAACGGACCCGTGACCTCGCTCCCCGATTCCAGCTGGTCGACGCCGATGTTCACGACGACGAGTGCGGGCTTGTTCGTGAGCAAGAAGACCTCGTGCAAGAGCAGGCGATCCGTCTCTGCCAGGTCAGAGCGGTAGATCGGAATGCCGTCCGAGAGCGCGGCCCCGGCGCGCTCGAGTGCGTCGATCTCGGGAACGAGCGACTTGTCGCCCTTCGACGCGCGTCGCTGCTTGGCGACACGCTGCTCGACCGATCCGAGGTCGGCGAGGATCAGCTCCTCCTCGAGCGCGGTCAGCTCACGCACGGGGTCGTGCCCGTCGTCGGCGCGAATCACGAGCATCAGCGCGTCGGAGTCGCGCAAGGTGCCGAGCAGTCGGCTGCCGAGGCCCTTGCCCGCCTCCGTGGACAACCCAGGGAGGAAGGCGACCTGGAACGTCGCCGCGACCACTTTCTTCGACTTGGACATCTCGGCCAGGCGGTCGGCGCGCTCGTCGGGAAGGTGGACGACGCCGAGCACACGATCGGCGGCGGTCGCGACGTCGCTGCCCGTGAGCGCGCTGAACAGCTGCGCGTGACCGGAGTCGGCGAGGCCGACGAGCCCGAGATGCTCCATGCAGGACCACGCTAACGTCCGGTCGTGGACGAACGGACGTTGCAGGCGATCGCTGACCGGCTCGAGATCGAGGACGTGCTCACGCGCTACGCGTGGTCCATCGACACCGGAGACTTCGACGGGCTCGACGACGTGTTCACGCCCGACGCCTTCGTGGACTACACGAGCGCGGGCGGGATCAAGGGCCAGTACCCGGAGGTGAAGGCGTGGCTCGCGAGCGTGCTCCCGCACTTCCCCGCGTACCAGCATCTGGTGACGAACAAGGACATCCGCATCGACGGCGACACGGCCTCGAGTCGCGCCGGCTTCTACAACCCGATGGCGCAGGACAAGCCGGAGGGTCGCAGCTTCTTCTTCGTCGGCGGCGAGTACCACGACCAGCTCGTGCGCACGCCGTCGGGATGGCGCATCAGGGAGCGCATCGAGAAGTCCGTCTGGGTGGACGGCGACGCGCCGGCGACACCGCCGGCCTGACGGCGGTGTCTTAGGCCGGGCAGGGCAAGGCGGTCGCGGCCCCCACCTTGATGAGGCCGTGCCCGAGATCGGTGATGTTGGTCGTGTGCGACGTGGGCCAGCTCGAGATCGCCTCCTCGTAGACCCGCACCGCGGTGGCTTCGAGCATCGCCTTCACGTCGGCCGACGTCGTCGCACCGTGGTCGAAGAGCGACGGGCACTTCTGGAGAAGCAGCGCGGCCGCCGCGGCCACGTGGGGCGAAGCCATCGACGTGCCGCTGAGGAACTGGTATGCGCTGGACGACCCGACGTAGGTGGAGATGGTCTGGTTCCCTGGCGCGGCCACGTCGATGTAGCCGAGGACTTGCGGCCAGGTGGACACCCGTTTGCGCGGGTTGAAGTTCGAGAACGACGCGCGCTCGTCTCCTTCAGTCGTCGCGGCCACGGCGATCAGATCGGTGTCGGGGCCTGCGGCCGGGAACAGTGCCTGGTTCGCGACGTCGCAGTTCGTGTTGGGGCCGGCGCCGCAGTTCCCGCCGGCCGCGACCACAACCAGTCCTGCCGTGAGCGCCGCCTGGATCGCATTCTGGATCGCCTGGCTGCACGACGGCCCACCAAGGCTGAGGTTAATGATGTCGGCGTTTCCCTGGAGCGGGTTGGCGGCCCAGGCGATGCCGGACGCGACGTTGCCCTCGCCCCCGCTCCCTTGCGCGTTGAGCACGCGGATCGGGACGATCGTTGCCAGTGGCGCGCCGCCAACGACCCCGTCGGAGTTGTCGCTCGCGGCGGCGATCCCGGCCACGTGCGTGCCGTGCCCGTGGTCGTCGTCCGTGGCGTCGAGGTTTCCCTCGACGAAGTCCCAGCCGCTCGCGATGTCCACCCGACCGAGAAGGTCCTCATGAGTGGCCACCACGCCGCTGTCGACGATCGCGATCCGCACCCCGGTGCCATCGAGACCGCTCGCCCACGCGGTCTCGAAGTCCGCGTGCGCGAGCTTCGGCCCGTACTGCTGACCGCTCGCGAAAAAGTCGTCGTCGCTCGGGTCAACGAGGAGCGCCGACACCAGCCGGTTGGGCTCGACGGTGAGCACGTCGCCCTCGGCCTCGAGCTGGGCAACCTCGGCGTCGAGCTCGGCCTCCGACGCCGCGGTGAAGGTGACGTACTCGTGCTCGTCGCTCGGTCCCGGCTGCTCGACCGTCGCGACGTACTCGACCGGCGCGGTCGGCGTGGGCGTGGGCTCGGGTGCTGCTGACCCCGCGGGGCACAGGGCCTGCGCGCCGACATCGTCGGCCGCGGTCGCGGCGGGGCCAACCGGCGAGGGTGGTGACGGCTGCGGTGCTGCGGGGAGGACCGGGTGGCACGCGGCAAGCGCCAGGACGGCGAGCAGCACCCACGACGGCCGGACACTCACGCGCATGGTGCTCGCCGCCTTTCGGGTGGCCACCGAGCCGTCTGGTACTTCGTCTCGTGCACGGAGGCCCTTGAGCCTACTGAGGCTCGTGGGGCTCGCCGGCGCAGCGTCAGGCGGGGCAGGGTGCGGAAGTCGCGCCGCCGGCTTGGACGAGGCTGGCGCCCATGCCCGCGATCACCGGGCTCGCGGTGGACCGCAACCGGTTCAGCACCTTGTCGGCGACGCTCGACCCGTTCGCGGGACCGTTCGCGATCGCCGGGCAATGCTGGAGCACGAGCGCGACCGCGGCCGACACGTACGGCGCCGCCATGGACGTGCCATCCATCGTTGTGTAGGTGTTGGGACCGGGCTTGTAGGTCGAGAGGATCGACGAGCCGGGAGCACCGAGGTCCACGAACGGCGTTCCCCAGTTCGAGAACGACGACTTGGTGTTGCTCCAAGTCGTGGAGCCCACCGCGATGACCTCACCCTCGAAGCCGGCGGGGAAGATCGGGACGTTCGAGTTGCCATTGCCCGCGGCGGCGACCACGACCGCGCCCTGAGCCTCCGCGTAGTCGACCGCGATCTGCTCGCTCGAGGAACAATGGGCCCCGCCCAGGCTGAGGCTGATGACGTCGGCGTTGCCCTTGGTTGGGTCGGCGGCCCAGAGGATCCCGTCGACGACGTCGGAGGTGAACCCGGACCCGTTCGCCCCGAGCACGCGGACGGGCACGATGGTGGCACCGGGCGCGCCACCCAGACCGCCCAACCCGTTGTCCGATGCCGCAGCGATGCCGGCGACGTGCGTACCGTGGCCGTGAGGGTCTTCGGTGCCGGTGTTGTTGCCAATGGTATCGACGAAGTCGTTGCCGTTGACTGTGTCGACACGCCCCGCGAGATCCTCGTGCGTGGCGGTGACGCCAGTGTCGAGGATCGCGATCCTCACACCCGTGCCATCGAACCCTGCAGTCCACGCGGCACCGAACCCTGCGTTGACCAGGCCCCATTGCTCGGAAGAACGGGGGTCGGAGGTGACCAGGGCGGCGACCGGCTCATCGGGCTCGACGACGACGACCGTGCCGTCGTCTTCGAGCTCGTCGATGTGCGCCGCCTTGTCGGCGGCGGAGGTCGCGGTGAACGTCTCGACCTCGAGCGGGCCGGCGCCCGGCTCGTCGACCACCGCGACGTAGTCAACCGGGTCGGCAGGGGTCGGCGCGGCGGTGCTGCCACAGCCCTGGACCGATGCGGGCGGAGGGGGCGGTGGGGGCGGGGGCGGGGGGAGCTTGACGCAGGCCGTCAGCCCGAGCGCGCCGACACCAACCATCCACAAGGCTCGACGCGTCGCTGCTGTGCCCATGGTCGTCGTTGACCCGGCGCGTGCCATCACGAAAATGCTCGAGTGCGGTTCATGAGCCCTCGTTTTCTGCTTCGGGTCCAACGAAGAAAACCGGCACCCAACTCTCCGCACACAGTGCAGAGATGGGGCCGGTTTCGCCTGGCTCCCCGCCGTCCCTAGCGACCAAATGACACAGACGGCGGATCGTCGCCTCCCCGAGCAGGTGGCTCGATCGTCCTCGCCCCAGCCACTCTTTGTGGCAGGGCTCCCTCATCTAACCACTTAGGGTGGTGGTGGTCAACCTCTGGCGAGGTCCGAGGATGCCCCGGGTAAGCCTGAGCGCTGTCATGACCTCCAGACCCCCTGGCGTCCAACCTGTCCCCACCGCCGGATGCGGCCTAACCTGCGATCTCCGCCGAGCGCACGGGTGAGCCGAGATGTCGAAGAAGACGAAGAAGCGCAAGCTCAAGGCCCGCCGCAACAAGGCGAACCACGGCAAGAAGCCGAACGCCGGGAGCCGCTAGCCCAGCCCCGAGGTCACGCCCGCGAGGGCAGTGACCGCGACACGACGATCAGCACGCACGCCAGGATCGGCCCGAGCACGAGCCCGCCGAGGATGCCGATCTGATCGGCCGTGTCGTAATGGTCCAGGTTGAGCGCGTGGTACGTGATGTGGGGCAGCGGATACACGATCCACGCCAACGCCGCCGCGATCACCATCGGCCGCAACAGCCAGATGGCCGCACACACGGTGAAGACTCCCAGGGCGAGGTTGAGTGCTCCGAAGTCGCGCATGAGGTGCTCGTTGTACGGCCCGTCGGGCGAGATCCATTGGCTCCCGAACCCGGGGAAGTCGTCGTAGTACGAACGCGGCGCGATCACCGCCCAGGCGCCGAGCGGGAGGGCGGTCGCCGCGAGCACGATGAGCCCGATGCGCGACACCCGCGTTGCACTGTCACCCGTCATCGACATCCTCTTTCTTGTTCGTCGAGCGAGCCGCCGCGATGGCGGCCCATCCTTCACGGACGCTCGGATACGCCGGCGCCCATCCGGTGGTGTCGCGCATGCGCCGGTTCGACACGCGCTGCGAAGCGATGAGGGCACGAGCCCCGGACCCACCGACGATCTTCATCGGTGCACCCGGCGCCACGTGCAGCTTGGGAAGGTCGAACGCGGCCGCGAACGCATCGGCGTACTCCCGCCGCGTCACCGGGTCGTCGTCCACGACGTTGTACACGCCCGCCGGCGCATCGAGCGCAGCCACGACGGCGGTCGCGGCGTCATCCACGTGGATCGAGGACACGTAGCCGGCGGTCGCGCCAGGAATCGGGGCGATCCGAAGCCGCGCCATGCTCAGGGTCTCCTCGGTGCTGCGGTTCTCGGCGCCGTAGAAGAGCCCGAAGCGCAGCATGACCCCGCGTCCTCCGTCGGCCCCGAATCGAGCGACGAGCCGCTCGCCCTCGATCGTCGGCTGCAACGCCTTGACCGACTCGTCGAGCGCCACGGACTCGTCGATCCACTCGTCGCCACGGTCGGGATACGTAAAGGTGATCGACTCCTTCACGAACACATCGACCTCGTGCGCGCGGGCCGCCTCGAGCAACGTGGCGGTGGCTTCGGTGCGGAGGCGGTTGTGCATGCGCCACGCCGAAGGGAACGCCATCTTCGACACGGGTGGCACGTTGGTCGCAAGGTGGACGATCGCGTCGACGCCCTCGGTTGCCTGCAGGACCGCGGCGCGGTCGAAGAGGTCGACGCGCACGGGCTCGGCGCCGCGCGCGACGATTCGCTGCGCCTTCAGGTCGTCACGGGCCAACGCCCGAACGCGGTGACCGGCCGCGACGAGGAGGGGCAGCGTCGGGATCCCGAGCGCCCCCGTGGCCCCCGTCAGGAAGATGATCACGCCCACACTCTCGCCGCTCGAAAGGGCGCGATCACAACCGCCCGATCACAACCGGTCGACGAGCAGCGCTTGGAGCGAGCGCCCGATGACGCCCTGCTCGTCATGGAGCAGGGCGGCCGCAAGCCCGACCCCCACCGGCTCGGACGCGGTCGTGGCGTCGAGGCCGACCCACTCACCGGCCGGGTAGCGGTGGAGGTACACGGTGAGGTCGGGGTTGATGAAGAGGTACTTCCCCCGCTCGAGCGACGCGCTGATGCCGTTGCCGAAGTCCGCGGCCGCGGCGACCCGCTGGAGCGGTGAGATCTCCTCGCCGCCGACGATCGGGACCCGCAGCCGGAACCAGACCGCGGCCGGGCCCGACTCCATCCACGAGCCGCGCTCCAGTCGCACGTCCATGGCCGACCAGAAACCCACGCCCGCGCCTTCGCGCGTGAACTGGACGTCAAGCTCGAACGGTGGAGCCGCGTCCGGATCGCCCATCGTCGACGGGCTCTCGACGCGCGGGAGGTCCAGCTCCTCGGACCGCACCCGCAGCGCCGCGGCCCGTGCCACCTC
>JBBDMN010000281.1:0-1852 GCA_040878305.1 Gaiellaceae bacterium | reverse complement strand
AACTCGTGCGACGCGTCGATCTCGGCAGCGCGAGGAGCGATGCGTTCGCGCGCAAGCGAGCGGACGAGCTCGCGGATCTCGAGCTGCTCGTCGGAGAGCGGTTCCCAGGGCACGGGCAGAGTCTAGGCGTGTACGGACGAGCTCTACTCGCCCCTACTCCGGCTTGTGGCAGACCGCCTCGACATTGTTGCCGTCGGCGTCGTGCACGAACGCGGCGTAGTAGTTCTCGTGGTAATGCGTGCGCATGCCGGGCGGGCCGTTGTCCTTTCCACCGGCCGCGATCGCCGCCTCGTAGAACGCCGCAACCAGGTCGCGGTTGTCGCAGGCGAAGGCGACGTGGCCGCCTCCGACCGGGTCGCGCCGGACGACGCCCAGGCTCATGCCGGCTGCATCTCCGAACCCGAGAAAGTCTCCCTGCTCGAACGCCAGCGAGTAGCCGAGCGGCTCGAGCGCCTTCGAGTAGAACGTCTTGGCAGCGTCCTGGTCGGTGACGTTGACGGCGACGTGGTCGATCATCTCGCCTCCTTCTGCTCGTGGTTACAGTCGCCGCCATGATCCTGGATAACGGAGTCGTCCGCACGATGGACCCAGCGCTTCCCGTAGCGAGGGCACTGGCGATCGCGGGCGAGCGAGTTGCAGGAGGCGTCGGAACGCACGAGACCGTGCTACCGACACCCGAGGTCGTCGACCTCCGCGGCCGCTGCGTCGTCCCGGGCTTCACCGACTCGCACGTCCACTTCCCAACCTGGTCGCTCGGGCAGCGCGACCTGAGCCTGGACGGGGTCGCCTCGCTTGCGGAAGCGCTCGACCGGGTACGTGACGGCACACCCCGAGCGGGCTGGATCCGCGGCCAAGGCTGGCGCTCGGCCGACTGGGAGGCGCAACCGACGAAGGAGGCGCTGGACGGGGTTACGGGCGAGACTCCCGCCGCGCTCTGGGCCAAGGACCTGCACTCCCTCTGGCTCAACTCCGCCGCGCTCGCACTCGCCGAGGGCGATCTCGAGGTTGACGGCGGAGTCGTCGAACGCGACGACCGCGAGGAGCCGACGGGTGTGCTGCGGGAGGAAGCGGCGTGGCGCTTCCGCGAGCGATTCCCGTCCGTCTCGGAGGACGAGTGGCTCGAGGTCACTCGAGCGGGCGTACGGGTGGCCAACAGCCGCGGTGTCACGGCCGTGCACGACAAGGACGGCTGGATCGGCGCGCCCGAGATCTTCCAACGGCTCCAGGCTCGCGACGGGCTCACGCTCCGGGTGTGGCAGTCGCTCCCCTGGAAGAAGCTCCCCGAGCTCGAGTCACTCGGCCTTCGCTCGCGGTTCGGCGACGAGTTTCTGCGGCTGGGCTACCTGAAGGTGTTCATGGACGGGACGCTCGGCTCCCAGACCGCGTGGATGCTCGACGGGTCCGGAGTCGAGATCACGAGCGGCGAGGAGCTCACCGAGATCGTGCGTCGTGCGGCCCGTGCGGGGTGGCCGGTCGGCGTACACGCGATCGGCGACCGCGCGAACCGCGAGGCGCTCGACGCGTTCGAGGCGACGAGAGACGAGTGGGCACCGTACGGGCTGCGCCAGCGCGTCGAGCACACACAGTGCCTCGACCCGGTCGATCTCCCTCGCTTCGCCGAGCTCGGCATCGCCTGCTCGGTGCAGTTCTCCCACGCCCCCTCGGACCGCGACCTCGCCGAGCGCTTCTGGCCCGACCGGCTCGACGGGGCTTATGCGTTCCGCTCGCTTCTCGACTCGGGGGCGATCCTCGCCAACGGCTCCGACGCGCCGATCGAGGAGCTCGATCCTCTCGCCGGGATCCGCGCAGCCGTCCTTCGCACGATCGACGATCGCCCGGGGTGGCGCATGGA
>JBBDMN010000280.1:0-10080 GCA_040878305.1 Gaiellaceae bacterium | reverse complement strand
ATCGGCGTCTTCGACTCGGGCATGGGCGGCCTGACCGTCCTGCACGAGTGCCTCGTCACCCTTCCGCACGAGGACTTCGTCTATCTCGGAGACGGCGCGAGGCTTCCGTACGGCCCGCGCCCGCTCGAAGAGATCCGGCGCTTCGCAGCGGAGATCGCCGGCTACCTCGAGGGGCAGGGAGTGAAGCTGATCGTCGCCGCGTGCAACTCGGCGACGGCGGCGGCTCTCCCGGACCTTCAGCGGAAGCTCTCGGTGCCGGTGATCGGCGTGCTCGCGCCGGAGGCGCACGCCGCTGTGCTCGCGACCCGCAACCGGCGGATCGGACTCCTCGCCACCGAGGCGACCGTCGCCAGCGGCCGTTATGCGGAGCACGTGCACGCGCTCGACGCGGGTGCGGAGCTCGTCCCGGTGGCATGCCCGCTTCTCGTCCCACTGATCGAGGGGGACGACCCGTTCGGCGAGGACACAACGGAGGCCGTGCGCGAGTACGCTGCTCCGCTCCGCGAGGCGGGCGTGGACACGGTCATCCTCGGCTGCACGCACTACCCGCTGATCCGGCCGGTCTTCCAGCGCGTTTTCGGGCGCGGCGTGACGCTTGTCTTCTCGGCCGAGGAGACGGCACGCGAGGTGGCGGAGACGCTCACGCGCAAAGGGATCGAGAACGCGGAATCTCGCGAAGGCGCGTATCGCTTTCTGACTACGGGCGACCCTGCGCTCTTCCGGGAGATGGGCAGGCGCTTCCTGCAGCTGCCGATCGCGTCGGCCGAGCACGTCGAGGTCGCCACCCTCGAGGCCGCTGCCGCATGAGGACGGACGGCCGACGCGCGGACGAGCTGCGCCCGCTCGACGTCCGGACAGACTTCCTCGAGCAGCCGCACGGCTCCGTTCTCTATGGACAGGGAAAGACGCTCGTCCTCTGCACTGCCACGGTCGAGGAGGGCGTGCCGCGCTGGCTCGCCCGCAGCGGGCGGGGCTGGATGACCGCCGAGTACTCGATGCTCCCCGCCTCGACCGGCGAGCGGACCCAGCGAGCGGTCTCGCGTGGCCGGCCGGACGGTCGAACCGTCGAGATCCAGCGCCTGATCGGCCGCGCGTTGCGCTCGGTCTGTGACTTCGAGGCGCTCGGCGAGCGCACGCTCTGGCTCGACTGCGACGTCCTGCAGGCCGACGGGGGGACGCGCTGCGCAGGAATCACCGGTGCCTGGATCGCGGCGAGGCGGGCGCTCGACCGCTTCGGCCTCTCGAAGGCGCTCGTGGGCTCGATTGCGGCGGTCTCGGTGGGGATCGTCGGCGGCGAGGCGCTCATCGACCTGGACTACGAAGAGGACTCGTCCGCGGAGACGGACATGAACGTCGTCATGACCGGCGAGGGTCTGCTCGTCGAGGTGCAGGCGACCGCCGAGCGAGATCCCTTCTCCCGCGAGCTACTTGACCGCCTGCTCGATCTCGCCGGTGAAGGGATCGAGGAGCTCACCGCGGCGCAGCACGAGGCCGCAGCCGCGCCCCGCGTGTGAGGCTTCTGCTCGCTTCGCGGAACGAGAGCAAGCTCCGCGAGCTGCGCCACGCGCTTCCGGCTTGGGAGATCGACCTGCTCGACACACCGCACGAGCCTGTCGAGGACGGCGAGACGTTCCTCGAGAACGCGCGGATCAAGGCTCGGCACGGGCGGCTGCGTGCGCCGGCTGACGATTGGGTGGTGGGCGAGGACTCCGGCATCGAGGTTGCGGCACTTGGCGGCCGGCCGGGCATTCAGTCCGCCCGCTGGGCGAGCGACCCCATCCCACGTCTCCTCGCCGAGCTCGAAGGCATGGAGGACCGGCGCGCGCGCTACGTCTGCGAGCTCGTCGTCCTTGCCGCGGATGGGTCTGAAACGCGTTCGACCGGCACGCTCGTGGGAGAAGTCGCGCGCGAGCCGAGGGGAAGCGAGGGGTTCGGCTACGACCCGATCTTCGTGCCGCTCGGCGAAGCCCTCACGGTGGCCGAGCTCGGGAATGAATGGAAGGCGGAGCACTCTGCACGCGCCCAGGCGGCACGCGGACTCGCAAACGCACTCGGCTCGGCTACGCCCAAGACTGGAATCCGCTCGCGCGGATTCCAGCCGCGCAAAGATCCCTAAAGCCGTCCGCTCCGCGGCCAGGGCGCTGCTCCTCCACATCAGCTTTGGCGCGGCGCAAGACCGGAATCCGCTCGCGCGGATTCGGGTCGCGCGAGGATCGCCGAAGACGTCCGCTTCGCGACCGTGGTAGCGTCGCCCGATGGACGCGTCGCAGGCGCTCGCGGAGCTGATCGAGCTCTCGTCCCAGGTCGAGCGCGCCGTCGTGCTCGACTCGGGCGGTGCCGTGCTCGGCTCGACGGAGGAGAGCGAGGAGGCCGCCCAGAGGCTGGCCCGCGCTGCGCTCGACGCTCTCGCCGCGGCGGGTGATCTCCACTTCTCGTCGGGCGAGGTGACGGGGGTAGAAGTCGAGCTCGCCGACGGCGGGCTCTTCGTGCTCAGGGAAGGCATACGCACGATCGCCGCGACCACGGGGCCAAGCCCGACCGCTGGCCTCGTCGCTTACGACCTGCGCACGTGCCTCCAGCGAATCGAGGAGGAGGAGAAGCCGAAGCGGCGGAGAGCGAGGAAGAAGACCGAGAAGGAGAACGAGGAGAAAAACGAGTGAGAAAGCTGTTGCGGCTCGTCGTCCTCGCCGGACTCGCGGTCTGGGCGTGGCACCACTTCGTCGGTCGTCGCGAGCCGCACGAGCGCGCAAGTGTGTCGTTCTCCGACGGCTCGGCGATCGTGCTCGAACCGACGTCGGCCGAGTTCGAGCGGCTCGCGTCGATCGCTCGCTCGGCGATCCGGACATGAAGGACGAAGAGCTCGGACGACTCCTCGTCGAGCGGGCGCTGCTCGAGGGGGACTTCGTCCTCCGTTCCGGCAAGCGCTCGTCGTGGTACCTCGACAAGTACCGCTTCGAGACCGAGCCAGAGGTCCTGCGCGCGCTCGGCTCGAGCCTCGCGGAGGCGGTAACGGCGTACGAGCCGGACACGATTCGGCTCGCCGGGCCGGCTCTCGGCGCGGTCGTGTTGGCCGCTTCGGCATCGCTGTCGTCCGGCCTGCCGTTCATCATCGTTCGCGGTGAGACCAAGGAGCACGGCACGGCGAATCGCATCGAGGGTCCCTTCGAGCCGGGTGAGCTCGTGTGCCTCCTGGAGGACGTCGTCACGACCGGCGGCGCACTTACGGAGGCGGTGTCGGCTCTCCGGGACGAGGGCCTCGTCGTCCGAAACGCCGTCTGCGTGGTCGATCGAGAGGAGGGCGGTTCCGATGCTCTCGCGCGTCTCGGCGTGCGTCTGCAGGCGCTCTTTCGAGCCGAAGATCTGCTGGAACTGCGAAAAACCGCCGCAAAACTGGATGGTTGAGCCAAAACCGAAGGGGTGTTAGGGTCCCTCGGTCCCCAACAGACCCAGATTCCGACGTTAGGAGGAGGGACAGTGACAAAGCAAGATTTCGTGGACGCCGTCGCCGATAAGGCCGGGATGTCCAAGCGCGACGCCGGCGCTGCGGTAGACGCCGTGCTCGACACCATCACCTCGACGCTCCGGAAGGGCGACTCCGTCACCTTCACGGGCTTCGGCAAGTTCTCGACCTCGGCGCGCGCCGCGCGCATGGGAGTCAATCCGCGCACGGGCGAGCGGGTGCAGATCCAGGCAACGACTGTGCCCAAGTTCTCGGCTGGAAGCTCGCTCAAGTCCGCCGTCAAAAGCGGATAGCGCGGGCTTCTTCGGTTCTGCTTCGAAGGGCCGCCGCAAGGCGGCCCTTCGCGTTCGCGAAGTTGCGCGGTCAACCTGACGACCGTGGATCGATTGGCACACTCTCGGCACAGGTTCCGGTGCCTGGTTCGGACACGTCCAGGGTCAGACCCTGGTCTCTGTTCTTAGGCTCACTTTGGAAGGTTCGGCGAGGGGGCTCGCCCCGCTGGACATGTCCGCCGAGGCCACGGGCTTGAGATACGAACGTACGTTCGATAACCTCGGCACATGCAGCTCACGTTCGATGCCGCCGACCGGTTGGTCGAGCTCGTCCAGGCGCGGCGTGGCGCGGTCGCGGCGGAGGACGCTGCCCGCGTGCTGTTCGCCCTCGAGCGCGCGCCGGCGGCGCTCGCCCGCTCGCTTCTCGCCGACGTCGTCCAGGGCGACGCGCGGCTCGCCTGGCTCGGGGCACGCGTTGGGCTCGCCGGCGAGCTGCACGCCGAGACGCCGATCGAGGAGGCGGAGTACGTCATCTTCGACCTCGAGACGACCGGCCTTTCGGCAAGTCGCTGCCGCATCTGCGAGATCGGAGCGGTTCGAGTCCGGGCGCTCGCCGTCGAGGAGACGTTCGAGACTCTTGTCAACCCGGGGGCGGCGCTTCCGGCGTACGTCGCTGGGCTGACGGGGATCCGTGACGCCGAGCTCCGTCGTGCACCGCGCGCGGAGCTTGCTGTCCGCCGCTTCCTTCGCTTCGCCGGAGACGCTCCCCTCGTCGCGCACAACGCGCGGTTCGATCTCGCCTTCCTGGAGCGCGAGGTCGAGCGGCTCACCGGCAAGCGGGTCGCTGCACCGGTCGTCGACACGGTGTGGCTCGCGCGGCGCCTGTTGTACAAGCGGAGCGGGCGGTTCTCGCTGGCCCACCTCGCGCACTTCTTCGGCACGTCAACCGAGCCCTGTCACCGCGCTCTACCCGACGCGCTCGCAACGGCCGAGATCCTGATCTCGCTTCTCGGCCTCGCGCAGGAGCGCGGTGCGCGGAGCCTCTCAGAGATCATCGAGCTCGGGGCGCCGCGCGCACGTCAGCTCCACTCGAAGCGGGTGCTCGTCGCCGGTGCGCCGACGACCCCCGGTGTCTACCTCTTCCGCGACCGGGACGACACCGTCCTCTATGTAGGCAAGGCGCGCGATCTCAGGGCGCGGCTCCGGTCGTACTTCGCGGGCGACCGGCAGCGGCCCGCCGTCGAGGCCGCTCTCGGGGCTCTCCACCGAGTCGAGTGGCTCGAGCTCGGGTCCGAGCTCGAAGCCGCGCTCGAAGAGCTGAGGCTCATCCGCGAGCTGCGGCCTCCGGCGAACGCGCGCGTCGGAAGGCCGGATCGCTACGTCTATCTCGCGCGCCGTAGGGAGCGCTGGGCGGTCGTCACCGAGCCGGGACCACTCGGACCGCTGAAGAGCCGTAACCGCGCCCGCCTTGCGGCTCGCGCGCTCGACGGGTTCGAAGGCGACGATCCTGCCGCCGCGGCTCCGGCCCTGCGGGCGAAGCTGCGCCGGCTCGCACGCGATCTCCGCTTCGAGGATGCGGCGCGTGTCCGCGACCGGCTCGGCGCGCTCGAGGAGACCGTCGAGCGGATCGAGGAGCTCGCCCGCCTCCGCAGGCTGAACGTCTGCGTGCTGGCTCCCGCTCGGGAACCCGGTTTCCGTCGCGCGCTCTTCGTCGCCAGGGGGAGAGTCGCGGCAGTGAGGACGATTCCCGCGGGATCTCCTGGGAGGCTCGAGGTGGAGGCCGGGATCGCGGAAGCAACTCTCGCCGCCCCCTCGGTCGCGCCCGAGGACGCCGACGAGCTCCTCGTCGTCGGCGGCTTCCTCAGACGTCCCGGCCCCGAGCTCCGCGTCGTCTCTCTCGACGCCCGTGAGATCCTTGCTGCCTAGATGCTTGATCGGAAATTCACGCGGGCCGGCTGACGGCCACAACACGGCACGGGGCGCCACCCTCGCGCGTCGCACAGGCTGCCAGCCTGCACGACGAGTGAGTGCGGCGCCCGGCTTGGTCGTAACCGCCCCCGACCGCGCGCCAATTTCCGATCAAGCATCCAGAAGCGACGTAAGGGTCGCCACCTACGATGGCGACGTGAGCGACGATCGCAACTTCGCCGACCGTCTTGCCGAGGCGGTCGAGCGCAAGCGGAGCCAGCTCGTCGTCGGGCTCGACCCGCGGCTCGATCTGCTTCCGATGGAGCTTCGTGGCGAGGCCGTGCTCGGTCGGGCCGCCGCTGCCTCCTCCGTGGCGCGCTTCTGCAAGGGGATCGTGGACGCCGTCGCGCCGTACGTCGTCGCGGTGAAGCCGCAGTCGGCGTTCTTCGAGGCGCTCGGGTCGGACGGGATCCGCGCGCTCGAGGAGGTGTGCAGCCACGCACGGTCGATCGGGCTGCTCGTCATTCTGGACGCGAAACGCGGGGACATCGGATCCACCTCGCGCGCGTACGCAGCGGCGTTTCTCGAACCGGGAGAGGACGGCGACCCGCTTGCCGACGCCATTACCGCGACTCCCTACCTCGGCCACGACTCCGTGGAACCGTTCCTCGCGGCATGCAGGCGCCACGGGTCCGGCGTCTTCTTTCTCGTTCGCACCTCGAACGCGGGAGCCGCGGACGTGCAGGACGCGATGCTTTCCGACGGTCGGCCGCTCTGGCAGCACCTCGCCACTCTGGTGCATGAATGGGGGCAGCCGCTCGTGGGGGAGGGCGGGATGTCGAGTGTCGGCGCGGTGGTCGGCGCGACGCACCCGCGCGCGGTCTCCGAGGCACGCCGGCTGATGCCGCAGGCACCGCTCCTCCTCCCGGGCGTGGGTGCTCAGGGGGCAACTCCTGCCGACGTCGCGCGCGCCTTCAAGAGTGGCCCCGCGAGCGCGCTCGTCACCGCTTCCCGGTCGGTGATCTTCGCCTTCCGAGACACCGAGGAGGACTGGCGCGTCGCCGCCGGCGGAGAGGCCGAGAAGCTCGCGCGCCAGGTGTGGGCCGCGTCCGGCTGGTGACCGGAGGCATGGTGTGCGAAACAAGCGCAGCGCTGCAAAAGCGGACGCCTTTAGGGATCTTCGCGCGGTCGGAATCCGCGCTAGGAGAGATCTTGCGCTAGGGACACTAGGTAGAGTCACGCGCCGATGATGCGCAGAGCCCTGCTCGCCGTCGTCGTCGTCCTCGCCGCGTTTGCGGCGCCGGTCCAGGCCTCGAGTGAGCCTCCATCGGTCGCGGCCTCGGCGTGGTACGTCGTCGGCGAGGACGGCGCCGTTTTGGCACAACACAGCTCCCGGCGGCCACGAGCCATCGCCAGCATCACGAAGCTGATGACGGCGCTCGTCGCCCTCGAGCAGACGCGGCCCTCCGACGTCGTGAAGGTCGATCCAGCGGCAGCCAGGGTGGGGGGCTCGACCATCTTTCTCCGTGGCGGAGAGGAGCTCACGGTCGCGGAGCTCGTTCGCGCCACGCTCGTGCCGAGCGCGAACGACGCGGCGACGGCTCTCGCGCTGCATGTGGGCAAAGGATCGACTGCGCGCTTCGTGACGCTGATGAACGGGAAAGCGCTGGAGCTCGGTCTCCGCGACACGACCTTCGCGAACCCGCACGGGCTCGACGACGCCGGTCACGTGTCGAGCGCCCGAGACGCCACACTCCTTGTCCAGCATGCACTCGGCGTCCCGTTCATCCGCGACGCGCTCGGGCGGAGCTTCTTCTCGCTGGGCGACGGACGCGAGCTCCCGACGACCGACGACCTGCTCGCGAGCTGGCCTCCGCTCCTCGGCGGCAAGACCGGTCACACGCAGGACGCAGGCTGGTCCGAGGCCGCCGCGGCGACACGTCGCGGGGTGACGGTGTACGGGACAGTGCTCGGCGTCGACTCGCGCGTCGCGCGAAACGACGCCCTGCGGAGGCTGCTCGAATACGGGCTCGCGAGGTACAAGAAGGTCGCGGCGATCGACTCGAGCCGCGTGTACGCAAAGGCGAAAACGGGATACGGCCGCCCGGCCGTCGAGCTCATCGCGCCAAGGACGATCCTGCGAATCGTGCGCGACGACGCCGCTCTCCTCGAGCGCGTCGTCGCCCCAACGGCGACGGGGCTGCCGGTGCGCCGCGGGCAAATCCTGGGCCGGGTCGAGGTCTACGACGGCGACCGCATCATCGCGTCGTCGAATCTCGTCGCCGTCGCGGCCGTTTCCGAGCCTGGTGTTGCGGGCAAAGCGAAGTGGTTCGTCGAGCGCACGGCTGAGCACGCCTGGGAGATCGTCACGTGATCGTCACCGTCACCGTCAACGCCGCCCTCGATCGCACCTTGACCGTGCCGGTCTTCCAGATCGGCTATCGCCATCGCTCGAGCGACGTCTTGACGCTCGCGGGCGGGAAGGGGATCAACGTCGCGCGGGCCCTGAAGCTCCTCGAGGTGCCGGTCGTCGCGACCGGGCTCACCGGTGGGCGAACGGGAACGCGGATCGTTGAGGAGCTGACCGCGGAGGCGATTCTCAACGACTTCGTGCGCATCGCAGCCGAGTCGCGTACCTCGTCGGCTGTGGTCGACCCGGCCTCCGGCACCTACACCGAGATCAACGAATGGGGGCCGGAGGTGACCTCCGTCGAGCTCGACACGCTGACGGAAAAGCTCCACTACCTCTCCCGAGGGGCGGATTTCGTGGTCCTCGCCGGCTCGTTGCCACGCAAGGTCCCGACCTCGTTCTACGCTGACGTCATCCGCGATCTCGCGCGGCGCGACGTGCGGGTCGTTCTCGACAGCGAGGGGGAGGCGCTTCGGGCCGGCGTCGACGCGGGACCGTTCCTCGTCTCCCCGAACCAGGCCGAGGCGGAGCAGCTCGTCGGGCAGGAGCTCGAGGAGGACGACGACTTCTCGATGGCGCTCGACGCGATCGCCGAGATGGGCCCGCGCAACGTCGTCATCACGCTCGAGAACGGGTGCTTTGCGCTGCTTCGCTTCGGACGAAAGACGCGAAGGCTGCGAGCGTTCGCGCCGCACGTCGAACCGGTTTCGGGAGTCGGGTCGGGAGACGTCCTGCTCGCACAGCTCCTGGCTGCGATCCTCGAGGAGCGGCAGGCCGACGACGCGGTTCGCTTGGCTGTCGCGGCGGGCGCCGCGTCCGTTCGAGCCGTCGGCGCCGGCCGCTTCGACCCCCAGCTGGCGAGCACGATCGCCGCCGACGTCGAGCTCGCCGAGCTCCTGCCGGTGCGTTCGTAGCGACCCTAGACTCCGCGCATGGCGGCATGCCCGAGCTGCGGTCGCGAGAACGCAGATGACGCGCGGTTCTGTAGCGCGTGCGGTACGGCGCTCGCCGCCCCAGCGCCGGCGCGCGAGTCGCGCAAGGTCGTCACCGTCCTCTTCTGCGATCTTGTCGGCTCCACCGCGCTCGGCGAGTCGACCGATCCGGAGGCGCTTCGTGGCCGTATGCGCAGGTACTTCGAGGACCTCCGCAGAATCATCGAGCGCCACGGCGGAACCGTCGAGAAGTTCGTTGGCGACGCGGTTATGGCCGTGTTCGGCATCCCCGTCTCGCACGAGGACGACGCGCTGCGGGCTGTCCGGGCGGTGGCCGAGATGCGTGTGGCGATCGCCGGACACGGTCTCGAGGCCCGGATCGGAGTCAACACCGGCGAGGTGGTCGTCGGCGGAGAGGGGGAGACGCTCGTGACCGGCGACGCCGTCAACGTCGCCGCGAGACTCGAGCAGGCGGCCCCGCCCGGCGAGACGCTCATCGGTGCCGAGACCCGAAGTCTCGTTCGCGATGCCGTTCGGGTCGAGCCTGTCGAGCCGCTCACCTTGAAAGGGAAGTCGGAGCCGGTCCCGGCATTCCGGCTGCTGGAGCTGCTCGCCGACGCCGAGGCCCTCGCGCGCCACCCGGAGGCTCCGCTGGTCGGCCGTACGCGGGAGCGCGAACGACTCCGTCGCGACTTCGAGGACGCGGTCGCCGAGCGCACCTGTCGCCTCTTCACCCTGCTCGGACCGGCGGGCATCGGCAAGTCGCGGCTCGTCTCGGACTTTTTGGAGCACGCCGAAGACACTACGGATGTCCTCCGCGGCCGCTGCCTCCACTACGGCGAAGGAATCACGTACTGGCCGCTCGTCGAGATCCTGGTTCGACTCGGCATCGACTCCGACGATGTCATCGGGTCCTCCCCGCAGGAGACGCAACTCGCTTTTCGGCGCCTGCTCGAAGCACGGGCGTCCGAGCGTCCTCAGATCGTCGTCCTCGATGACATCCAGTGGGCGGAACCGACCTTCCTCGACCTCGTCGAGCACGTCGCCGACTTCTCCCGGGACGCGCCGATCTTTCTCCTCTGCGTCGCCCGCACCGAG
>JBBDMN010000279.1:0-1859 GCA_040878305.1 Gaiellaceae bacterium | reverse complement strand
TGTCGAGCTTGTGCGCGATCTTGTCGAGGATCGGGAAGCAGTAGTCGAAGAGGTCGTCGAGCACCTCGTACAGCAGTCGGCCCGCTCCGCGGGCGAACAGCTGCTCGCGCAGGTTCTCGTCCTCCTCGCACCGGCGAAAGAGCCGGGTGACGGGGAGCAGCTCCCGGTTCGGGATGGTTACGACGTAGTCGTGCCCGATGAAGAGGTCGAGCTCGGCGGCGTTGAGACGCTGTACCGACTGGTCGTAGACGGGGAAGTGGAGAACGGCGAAGAGGTAGCCGTCGTCCTCGTAGTCGTCGACCTTCGGCCGCTGTCGCTTCGAGACGACGTCCTCGACGTCGAGCGGATGCCAGCCGAAGCGCTCGGCGAGCGTCTGCGCCGTCTCGACATCGGGCGCGACGACGTTGACCCAGGTGAGGCCGCTAGCGGAGAGCTCGTGGACGACGGGCGGCGGACGCACGACGACCTGTCCCGCACTGCGGGCTGTACGTGAACGCCGGATGCGGGGGAGGCTCGGCACCGGTACTGAGAGGGTCGTCCGGAGTCAGGATCACGTCCATGTTCGCGATTCTACCCCCGAAAGCCTTCCCAGCTCACGCCGAGGCCGGGACGGCACCGGCGTCCGCGGGGCGCGGGCGGGGAGGGTCGTCTCGACGACGAATGCGAGCGCGCCGCCGAGGGCGCAGAGCACGGCCGCTCCGATCCAGACCCCGCTCGGCGACACCTCCAGGACGAAGCCCCCGATCGCCGGCCCGAGCGCGAAGCCGACCTGCCACGACAGCGCGGAGAGCGCCATGTACCTCCCGAAAAGGCGAGGCTCGGCGAGATCGGCCACGAGCGGCGCGTGCACCGCACCGTGCAGACACTGGCCGATAGCGAACACGACCATGGAGCCCGTGAGAAGGAGCACCGCCACGCCGGACGTCTTTGAGCCGGCGATCGGCACGATCAGCCAGGCGGCGGCCCAGAGGAGCCCGAGAAACCCGAGTGCGGGCATCCTCCGTCGTCCCTGCGCGAGGCGCGCGATCGGGAGCTGGAGGAACACGATGACCACGGTGTTCACGAGGAAGACGAGCCCTATCTGCGTCTCGGAGACAGCTGCTTCGTTCTTCGCGTAGACGGGCAGCAGCTCGAAGCCGGAGAAGCCGGCGAAGATGAAGAGCGCGTTGAGCCCGATGACGGCCACGAACGCGCGGTGCCGGAGGACGTCGCGATACGACCCGGCCGACCCGGCTGCGTGCCCTCCGCGGTCGAGCGACGGCGAGGACACGAGCCAGAGCATCACCGCCGCGTAGACGAGGAAGGTCGCCGCGTTGAGCAGGAAGAGGATGGCGAACGAGCGGGGCGACTCGGTCGTCGCGATGAGGCCGCCCGCGAGGGCACCGAGGCCGATCCCGAGGTTCATCACGACCCGTTGCATCGCGAACGCGGCCGGACGCTGCTCGGGCGGCGTCAGGCCGGCGATGAGCGTCGACTGCGCCGGCCAGAACCCGCCGACGCCGATCCCGGTGATCGACGCGACCAGGAATCCCTGCCAGGCCTCGTGGACGAACGGGTAGCCGGTGAACCCGATCGCGAGGATCACGAGCGCGATCACGAGCATGCGACGCCCTCCGACGCGGTCGACGAGTACACCACAGATCGGCCCCGCGACGATGCTGACGACCGCGTTCGTGGCGACGATCAATCCGACCAGACCGAGCCCGATCCCGCGCACGTTGTGCAGATAGATGAACAGGAACGGGAGGACGACGCCGTTCCCGAACGCGCTGATGAGGCCGCCGACCTGGAGCGTCGTGACGGAGCGGGGGAGCGGTGGGAAGTACGTCCGGAGGAGGCCGGGCACCGTGAGACACTAG
>JBBDMN010000278.1:0-1861 GCA_040878305.1 Gaiellaceae bacterium | reverse complement strand
CAGACGAGCCCGCCTTCGGCGAGCACCGCCAGCGCTCGCGCTCGCTCTCCGACGAGATGCGCCGGCGGTTCGAGCCCCGAGCCGACTCCGACGCCCCGGCTCGGCAGGAGAGCGACTTTTGTCGGGTCCGTGTACCAGCCGACCGCCTCGGCAGCGTCGCGCGCCTGCTCGTCCTCGGGGAAGAGGCAGAGAAGCGGGCCTGCGCGCGTCTCGCGCAGCGCGGCAAGGACGAGCGGAAGCGCGGGCTCCGAGAGACGCGCCGAGGCGGGAAAATCATCCGCAAACGCACGAAAACGCTCGCTTTCGGCGAGCTCGGCGACGAGTCCATGAAGTGGTGATACCGACGGGTCCATACGTCTGGCGGGAACAGCGTCCCGTGCGCCCATCGTACCCTGGTAGGAATCGCTCCCGAGCGCCTCCGCGAGGCACGGGGGCGCTTCACGAATCGACGCAGCCGTCCGAGGTGACACCCCAACAACCACCCCCAGGGGCACTCCCGTGTCCCTGGTGACACGCTATCCAGGAAACCGTTACGTGTGGGTGACGGCTCTGTGCCGAATCCGTGTCAGTTGAACGTCTGCTGCGTCGCCGCCAGACCCTCCGCGAGAAGCATCTCCACGGCATCCGCCGAGCGCGAGACGACCCCCTCCACGTCGTCCTCGGACTCGAACGGCGCGAGGACGTAGTCCGCAACGGATCGATGGTCGCCGCGGGCGGGCCGACCTACGCCGACCCTCAGTCGGAGGAACTCCGGCGTACCGAGCGCCTGCGAGATCGAGCGGAGCCCGTTGTGGCCGGCAAGCCCGCCGCCGAGCCGCGCCTGGACCCGCCCGACCTCGAGATCGACGTCGTCGTGCACGACGAGCACGTTCTCCGGCTCCACCTTGAAGAACCGGGCAGCGGCCGAGATCGAGCGACCCGACTCGTTCATGTACGTCTCGGGCTCGAGGAGCGCGACCCGCGCGTCCCCGATCCGCGTCTCCGCAAGCCGCCCGCTGAACTTCGAGCGGAACGAGCCCGCATGCCTGCGGGCCAGCTCGTCGACAACCATCCACCCCACGTTGTGACGATCGCGCGCGTGCTCGCGCCCGGGATTTCCGAGACCTGCTATCAGCAGGTCGAGCGTCGAGGCACGATCGCCCCGACGGAAAAGGCGCACCGGTTACTCCTCGTCGGCGTCTTCGGAAGCCTCGTCGCCCTCGGCGGCGTCTCCCTCCGGAGCTTCCTCGCCCTCTTCCCCGGCCTCGGCAGCGGCTTCGGCTTCCGCTTCTGCAGCAGCCTCGGCCTCGGCCGCCTCGAGCTCCGCGAAGGCGCGGGGCATCGAGAGCGTTGCGATGACCGTCTCGTGGGGGTCGTCGAGGAACGTGACATCCTCAGGCGCGCGGATGTCCTCGAGGCGAAGGACGTCTCCTATCTCCATCGCGCTCGTGTCGACGTCGATGTGCTCGGGCACCGCCATCGGGAGCGCCTCGACCTGCACTTCGCGCGTGACGAGCGACACGACGCCGCCCTCCTTGACGCCCGGCGACTCGCCGATCAAGTGGATGACGACCGACGCCTGAATCGGCTGGTCGAGCCGCACCTCACGAAGGTCGATGTGCGAGATCTTGCCGCGGACCGGGTCCTGCTGGTAGTCGCTGAGGATCGACGGATGAACCGTCGTCTGGCCCTCGATGACGACGTCGAGGATCGCATGCAGTCCCGAGGGACCGGTCATCACCGTCCGGAGCTCCTGCTCGGGAACCGAGATGGCCCGCGAGTGACCCTTTCCGTAGAGCACACCCGGGATGAGTCCTTCCCCGCGCAAGCGCCGCGTGTGACGCGAGCCGCGCTCGGCCCGCTCCTGAACCTCGAGCTTCAT
>JBBDMN010000277.1:0-1868 GCA_040878305.1 Gaiellaceae bacterium | reverse complement strand
TCCTTCTCCTCGCGCTCTCGTTCGCGATCCTCTGGGGCGTCGTCTACCCGATGCTTTCCGAGGCGGTGCGCGGTGAGGCGGTCGTCCTCGGGCGCTCGTACTACGACTTCTTCCTGCGCATCTTCGGCCTGCCCCTCCTGCTCCTGATGGGGATCGGCCCGCTCGTCGCCTGGCGACGCGCGTCGCTGAAGAACCTGCTGACGACGTTCCGCTGGCCGACTGGCGTCGCCCTTGCGACCGGAGCAATCCTGCTTGTTCTCGGCGCTGGGAGCTCCGTGCCCGGACTGGTCGCGTACACGTTCTCCGCGTTCGTGATTGCGACGATCGTGCTGGAGTTCGCCCGGGGGACGCGGGCGCGCAAGGCACTCGGCGCGGCGTCGTGGCCCGGTGCGTTCTCCTCGCTGATCGCCCGCAATCGCCGTCGTTACGGCGGCTACGTCGTCCACGCAGCGATCGTTCTCCTGGCCGTCGGGATCGCCGGGTCGAGCGCCTTCGACTCGGTCGCCGAGGCGAGGCTCACCCGCGGCGAGTCGATTCAGATCGGCGACTACAGGCTCGTCTACCAGACCCTCGACGAGCGCGTGGCTTCGAATGCGACCGAGATCCGCGCCACGCTCGCCGTCACCCGCGGCGATCGAGACCTGGGGACGCTCGAAGCCGGGAAGAACGCCTACACGATCGAGCAGCAGGTCTCGAACGAGGTCGGTATTCGGAGCGACATGCTCACCGGCGAGGATCTCTTCGTCATCGCGGAGCAGATCGATCCGGACGGGAGCGTGTACTTCCGCGTCTTCGTCAAGCCGCTGGTGAACCTCATCTGGCTCGCCGGCCTCGTCTTCCTCCTCGGGTCGCTCATCGCGCTCTGGCCGGACGCGCGCGAGCAGCGCCGCCTCGTCGCGCGTACGCGCGAGATCAGCGTCCCTGCGACCCGTTGACGCTAGCCTTGCTCCTCGCTGCGATCCTCGCTGTGACCTGCGTCGTCGCTGTCGCGCTGCCGTTTCTTCGAGAGCCGGAGCCCGAGTCGGATCGCCTGGACGAGCTCGAGGAGCCTGAACGGCGTCGCCTCGAGTTGCTGGAGGCGCGCGATCGTGCGCTCGGCGCGCTCAAGGAGCTCGAGTTCGACCACCGGACGGGAACGATTTCCGACGAGGACTACAGAACGCTCGTGGGGTCCCTTCGCCGTGACGCGGCGAGCGCACTGCAGGCGCTCGGGGATGGAGCCAAGCCGGCGAGAGAAGCCACGACCGAGAAGGGACGTCCGACCGGTGAGCGAACCTCATGAGCATGCGACGGCGACTTCTCGTCGTGGTCGGGCTCGTGCTCGCTCTCTCGTTCGCCACCTCCGCGTCGGGTCAGGATCCGGAGACCGAGAAGGCACAGGTCGATCAGCGCATCGCCGAGCTCCAGGCAGAGATCGCCGACGCCAAGCAGCAGGAGGGCGTGCTCACGTCGCAGCTCTCCGAGGTCGTCTCGGAGCTCAGGGCCGCCCAGGACGCGGTGGACACGGCGGAGGGAAGTCTCTCGCTGCTCGAGGCGGAGCTTGCGACTGAGCAGGACCGTCTGGAGCGCCTGACCGCGCTCCTCGAGCAGCAGACACGTCGGCTCGAGCGGCTTCAGGCCCAGTACGAGAAAGCCGTCAAGATCCTCGAGGCGCGCGTCCGCGCGCTCTACATCGCCGAGTCGCCGGACATGCTCTCGTTCCTCGTGTCGGCGACGAGCTTCAACGAGATCATCGACAACTTCGAGTTCCTGGAGCGGATCGGCCTTCAGGACAAGGAAATTGCGCGTCAGGTCGAGGACGCCAAGAGCGAGGCGGCAGACCAACGCCGGGCTACAGCGAAGACGCAGCGGGTCGCGGCCGCGAGCGT
>JBBDMN010000276.1:0-1869 GCA_040878305.1 Gaiellaceae bacterium | reverse complement strand
CTAGACCTCCCTCCGGAAACGACGGACATTGATCGCCAGGATCGGGACGACGAGCAAGAAGAGGAAGACGGAGATCGCGGCACCGAGCCCAAAGTCGTTGACACCGCCGAACGACGTGCGCCACATGGCGAGGGCGATGACGTTCGCGTCGTCCTGCACGGAGCCCGGCGCGATCGCGATGACGATGTCGAACACCTTGAGGACGTAGATCAGCATCGTGATGAAGACCACGGTGAGGACTGGTGCGAGCAGCGGGATCGTCACTCGCCGAAAGACCTGCAACTCCGTCGCGCCGTCCGTGCGCGCGGCTTCGAGGAGGTCGCGCGGAATGGCGGCGAGACCCGCCGCAATCACGACCATTGCGAAGCCGGCCCAGACCCAGACGTACGCCATCATGATCGCGGGCGTGATGAGGCTCGCGCCGAGCCACGACACCCCCGCATAGGGCTCCGAGAACGTCTTGGGCCCAATGGCGGGGCGGTAGGAGCCCTCCTCGACTTCCTCGAAGACGAAGGTCCCGTCGGCTTCGGTCTGCGTCTCAAGGACGCTACGCCCATTGTCGTCTCGGAGCTCGACGGTGACCCCCGGCAGCCCAAGCTCCTCTTCCTCGACCTCACCCGCGGTTCCGCCGCCCGGCTTGAAGTCTCTCCACACCACTCCCGTGATCCCCGCGGCGAGCGCCTCCGGCACCACGGCCTGCTCGGCACCGGCCGGGACCTCCGACGAGCGGATTCCCGTTAGGCCGAGCTGGGCCACGCCTCCAGGCTCGAGAGCCTTGACGAGAACCAGGCCTCCCGCAGGCCCTCCTTCGAGATCCTCGGTGGAAGGCTGGGCGGCTGAGAGGACTCCGGAGGGCGATACGGCGTCCTTGACGACTGCGACCGCTGCGTTGACGGTGCCCTGGTCGGGATCCTTCTCGTACATCAGCCGCCAGATGACGCCCGCGGCGAAGAGCGAAATCGCCATCGGCATGAAGACCGCCACCTTGAACGCCGTAGAGAAACGCACGCGTTCGAGAAGGACGGCGAAGACGAGCCCGATCGCCGTCACGAGCGCGGGGACGACGAGAAGCCACAGGAGGTTGTTCTTGATCGCGGTGAGGAGCGTGTCGTCGCTGAAGAGCGTCTCGTAGTTGTCGAGCCCAATGAACTCGTCGCCGCTACGGTCGAAGAAGCTCCGGACGATCGTGCTGATCGTCGGATAGACGATCCAGACGCCGAGAAGGACGAGCGCAGGGGCGAGGAACACGGCCACAACCCCGTACCGTTGCCAGACTCCGGGCCCCTCCCCGTCCGGCGGAGGCCCCAGCGTCGGAGCCTCCGCCGTCGTTACCGACTCGCTCATCCGTCGAGCCGCCTAGGCCTAGCCGAAGGCCTTCGCTGCGTCGGCCTCCATCTTCTCCGTGATTCCGTCGATGTCGTCCGGGTTCGCGACGAAGTCGGTGAAGTGCTTGAAGAGCCCCGCTCCCGGAGTGCCTCCGAATGCCGAGGGCTGCAGGTCGGACATGTCGAAGCGGAAGACTTCTGCCTCCGACAGTGCGCCCGCCGTCGTCCGCGTGATCTCGTCCGGGTACACGCCGAGGTCGATGTTCTTGTTCGGTGACGAGAACCCGCCGCGTGCCGCCCAGATCTCGGCCGCCTCAGCAGTCGTCAGGTATTCGAGGAATGCGTCTGCGGCCGGACTGTCCTTGAACTGCAGGAACAGGTCCCCGCCTCCGACGACCGCCGGCTCCGAGCCTTCCACCGTCGGGAACGTGAAGACGTTGTAGCCCGTCTCGGGCTCGAGGGTCGTCTCCGTCACGCCCGGGGCGAAGTCGCCGATGATCACCATCGCGGCCTCGGGCGAGTCGGTGAACACCTTGGCGACGGA
>JBBDMN010000275.1:10073-10212 GCA_040878305.1 Gaiellaceae bacterium | reverse complement strand
GTGCTACGACTCGATCGTCGGCTTCTTCTCCGAGCATGTCTGAGCTCCACTGAACTCCACTGCGCAGGACCGAAATCCGCTCGCGCGGATTTCGATCGCGCGTAGATCCCTGAAGCCGGCCCCGTCGCGGCGCACCACG
>JBBDMN010000275.1:6150-10063 GCA_040878305.1 Gaiellaceae bacterium | reverse complement strand
CCGGGGCGCTGCTCCGCGCGAAGCACTTACGTTGCAGTGTTAGGTCAACCTCTTCGCGGCAGGGGCGCTGCTCCGGACCAGGCGTTTCGTTGCAGCGCTAGGTCACGGTCGCGCAGATCACATGCACGACGAGCTTCCACGTTGCGTTCGTCGCCACGACCTCGAAGGCCTCGCCTTCCCAGGCGTTGTCACCTGCTGGCTTGTTCTCCGTCGGCGTGACCCTGTTTCGTCCGGCGCCGCCGAGCTCGATCCCGCCGCCCAGGGCCTTCTTGCCGGCTGGGCAGGTTGCTGTGATGTTCTTCGGGGACGTGGAAGAAAGCGGCGTCTCGATCGAGACCTGCTCGCGCGCACTGAGGCCGGGCGGGCCTTGCGGCCCGACAGGACCGGCCGGGATCTGACCTGGCCCGAAATCGGCCCGGAGCAGGGAGCCGTTTCGAACCTCCGCGCTCCGCACGGAGTTCGAGGCGAGCTTCGCGTTGGTGACGGAGTTCGCCTTGAGCTGTGCGCTCCCGACGCTGTTTCTGGGGATCTGCGAGATCGCCGCGACGCTCGTACCGGTGAGAGCCACGAGGAGAGCGAGCGAGGCGATGACAATGGCCGGCGACGGCAGCGTGCGAAGACGTTTGGACATGCGAGCCTCCTGAGTCGGGGTTCATCTACGACCGTAGCGTGCGGGAAGAGGAACGTCCGAAGGCCCGAATAACTTCTTTACGTGAAAGTACTAGGCATCGACCCGGGGACGGCTGCGTGCGGGTACGGGATCGTCCAAGGAAGCGACGGCCGCCTCCGGGCGGTGGACTCCGGCCACTGGCGGACGTCCGCGCGCGAGCGGCCGGACGCCAGGCTGATGGTGATCTTCGCGGGCGTCCAGCAACTCATTGCGGAGCACGCGCCGGACGCCGTCGCGCTCGAGGAGTCCTTCGTGGGTGCCGACGCCCGCATCGCGCTCTCCGTCGGGCAGGCGCGCGGCGCCGTTCTCGTCGCAGCCGCGTCCGTCGGGGTCGAATGCGCTGAATACGCACCGGCCCGCGTCAAGCAAACGGTCTGCGGCTACGGCCGCGCCGAGAAGGGGCAGATGCAGCGAATGGTGAAGATCATCCTCGGACTCGACGCGGAGCCCGGCTCGTCCCACGCAGCCGACGCGCTCGCCGTCGCGATCTGCCACGCGCTCGCGCCGCCGCTCCTCGAGGTGGCCGGATGATCTCCCGCCTGCGGGGAAAGCCGGCGGGCCGGTCACAGGACGGTCTCGTCCTCGACGTTGGCGGGGTCGGGTACCTCGTCGCGGCGACGCCGAGCGCGCTCCGACGGGCCGAGCACGTCTCGGAGGTCACGCTCGAGACGTACCTGCACGTCCGCGAGGACGCGCTCCAGCTCTACGGCTTCGCCGACCCGGCCGAGCGCGAGCTCTTCCTCCATCTCCTCGGCGTGAGCGGCATCGGGCCCAAGGTCGCGCTCGCGGTCGTGTCGAGTGCATCCCCCGCCGAGCTGTGTCGCGCGATCGCACGGGAGGACCCGGTGCGCTTCCAGGCGATTCCGGGGATCGGCAAGAAGACGGCCGAGCGCATTGTCCTCGAGCTGAAGGGCACAATTGCCGACCCACTCGAACCAGGGGGAGAGCACCGATCTTCCGGTGACCTCGTGGCACGAGATGCGCTCGTGGAGCTGGGGTTCTCGATCGTGGAGGCGGAGCGGGCGCTGGCGCCGATCGATGCCGATCTGCCCGCGGAAGAGCGCGTGCGCGAAGCGCTTCGGAGCGCCGCGTGAGACACATGTCGACCTCGAGCGCCCGCGCGTTCCTCGGTCCGGCGGCAGGCGTAGGCGGAGGCCGGCTCTATCCCCAGGAAGTGCTGCGCACTTCCTGGAGTCCCCGAAGACATGGCCGGCCAGGAGCCGACGCCGACGAGGGACAGGCGTGAGCTCGCAGTTTCTGGCGCCGGTGCTGCAGGAGGGCGACGAAGAGGTCGAGCAGTCGCTGCGCCCGCGGCGACTCGACGACTTCGTCGGCCAGGAGCGGACGAAGGAGCAGCTCGAGATCGCGCTCGAGGCCGCCCGCGCGCGCGGAGACGCTCTCGATCACGTCCTCCTCGTCGGGCCGCCCGGTCTTGGGAAGACGACTCTGGCGACGATCATCAAGGAAGAGCTCGGCGTCGGTTTGCGGACGGTCGCGGGCCCGGCCCTCGAGCGCAAGGGCGACATGGCCGCGATCCTCACGGGACTCGAAGCCAGAGACGTTCTCTTCATCGACGAGATCCACCGCGTAAACAGCGCGATCGAGGAGATCCTGTACCCGGCACTCGAGGACTTCCGGCTCGACATCATCGTCGGCCAGGGTGCCGGTGCCCGCACGCTGACCCTCGATCTGCCACCGTTCACGCTCGTCGGGGCGACGACGCGAACGGGCCTCTTGACGACTCCGTTGCGCGACCGCTTCGGCATGACCTTTCGGCTCGGCTACTACGAACCTGTCGAGCTCGCCTCGATCGTGCGCCGCTCGGCTCGGATTCTCGCGGTTGAGGTGGAGGACGGCGCCGCGGACGAGATCGCCTCGCGCGCACGGGGTACGCCGCGTGTGGCGAACCGCATCCTCCGCCGCATTCGGGATGTCGCGCAGGTGCGGCACTCCGGGGAGGTCACGCTCGCTGTGGCCCGCGAGGCCCTCGAGCTCCTCGAGGTCGACGAGGTGGGACTCGAGCGCACCGACCGGGAGCTCCTGTCCGCCATCGTGCACAAGTTCGGCGGAGGTCCCGTCGGGCTCTCCACGCTCGCGGTCTCGCTGGGAGAGGAGCCCGACACGATCGAGGACGTCTACGAGCCGTTCCTCCTCCAGCTCGGCTTTCTCCAGCGGACGCCGCGGGGTCGAGTGATCACTGCGCTCGGCCGGGAGCACATCGACGCAGCGGTACCGCCGGACGGTCTCTTTTAGCGATGTCCCAGCAGATCTGGACACCGGGGATGGCGGGCCCGCTGGACGAGTTCGTATCTCGCCTTACACGGATGGTTGCGGCGTTCGCGGAGGAGCACGGGCTCGACCAGGCGGAAGTGCGCCTCGAGCTGGCGGACGGCTCGAGCTACTTGCTCGCGGCGGCGACGGCTGAGCCGGGATTCGGCTTCTTCTCCTTCATCCCGCATCAGACCGAGGGGGACGAGCCGCGGCGTGTGATCGTCCCGATCGGCGTCGTCAAGACGATCGACATCTCCGCGCCGGATTCCGAGCAGCCGTTCGGCTTCACCCCAGCCGAGTGACGTGCCTCGTAGGTGCGAGACATGCCTACGCCCTGATCTGAGCGCTCATCGAGCGCGAGGCAAGCCTCGCCCCCACACGCGCGTTCAGCCTCTGTACTGCAGCTCGTGCCAGGAAGGAACGGGCGCGAGCTCGAGCAGCGTTCGCCCGCCCTCGGGCTCGGCGTAGCCGAAATCGCCCGTGTCGTCCTCCCAGGAGACGTCGAGCAGCCCCTCCTTCACGCGATGGTCGAGCCAGGCTCCGCGGAAGACGAGCTTGCGGAGCCAGTAGACGAGCGACTCGTCCTTGACGAGCGAGACGTTCTCCCAGTGGCGGACGAGGTAGAGCCCGAGCCCGCTTCTCGGCTCCACGATGCGGCCGTCCGCCACGAGCTCGACGAGGTCGCCGGCCTCGTCGTCGTCGAGGTCGTTCGACCCGATGAGCCCGAGACGCACAGCTGCCGCAGTCACGCGTTCGCCGAAGTCGCCGGCGCTGAACTCGAAGCGGTGCCCCAGGAACTCGACCACGAAGTCGTCGCCTGAGCGATAGTTGGCAGCAAGCATCTCGGCCAGCGTATCTAGGCAGTGCTTTTGCGCAAGACCAGAATCCGCTCGCGCGGATTCCGGTCGCGCGAGAATCCCTGAAGCCGTCCGCTTTCGCGGCCGGGTGCCGCTTTCATACGAGCATCTACGC
>JBBDMN010000275.1:0-6050 GCA_040878305.1 Gaiellaceae bacterium | reverse complement strand
CCCTGAAGCCGTCCGCTTTCGCGGCCGGGTGCCGCTTTCATACGAGCATCTACGCAGTGCTATGCGCAAGACCAGAATCCGCTCGCGCGGATTCCGGTCGCGCGAGAATCCCTGAAGCCGTCCGCTTTCGCGGCCGGGTGCCGCTTTCATACGAGCATCTACGCTTACTGACGTGGCCGACCGGCGAATCTGGATCGCGATGGCGTTGGTCGTGCTCGCCGTGTGGCTCGTGGGCGCGGCGGTGACGAAGTACTCCCTCGAGCAGATGGCGTACGTCACACCGATCGCCGTCGTCGTTGTCGGCGCGACGATCGGACTGGTGCTCCTCTGGGTAAAGATCGTTCTCGACTCGCTCCACCGCCGCCGCGGCGAATCGTAAGAAAGGAGGCCGGTCTCCTCCGAGAGCCGTCCGGCGGCGCCCGTACCGTCACTCGGGTGGCGGGCGTGTGGACGATCGAACCTTCCGATCCCGCGATCGGTGCGACGCTCGCGAAGGAGCTCGAGGTGAGCGAGATCACCGCAGCCGTCCTCGCGCGACGGGGATACGACGATCCCGACGCCGCGCGGCGCTTCCTCGAGGCTGAGCTTCCAGGTCACGATCCCTTCCTGCTCGGGGACATGGCCATCGCGATCGAGCGGATCCGGGCGGCGATCGAAGGCGGGAAGCGAATCTGCGTGCACGGGGACTACGACGTGGACGGCATCTGCGCGACCGCCCTCGCGGTTCTGATCCTGCGCGAGGTCGGCGCCGACGTCGTCTGGCATCTCCCAAGCCGGTTCGAAGAAGGCTACGGCGTGTCGAGCGAAAACCTCGCGAAGCTGGCCGAGGACGGCGTCGGACTCGTGCTCACCGTCGATTGCGGCATCACCGCCGTGGAAGAGGTGGCGGAGGCGAAGGCGCTCGGGCTCGACGTCGTCGTCACGGATCACCACCGGCCGGGAGAGACGCTGCCGGACTGCCCGATCGTTTCCACCCGGCCCTCTCCGTATCCGTTTCCTGAGCTCTGCGGCACGGGAGTCGTCTACAAGCTCGGGGAGGCTCTTCTCGGTCCGGATCATCCTGCCTTGCGGAAGCACCTCGACCTCGTCGCGCTCGCCACGATCGCGGATGTCGTTCCGCTCGTAGACGAGAACCGTGCTCTTGCCTCGGCGGGCCTGCGAGCGCTCGCCTGTACGCGAAGGCCGGGCCTGCAAGCGTTGATGCGGAGCGCGCGCGTCGACCCGGCCGCGGTCGACGCAGGCTCGGTGGGCTTCCGGCTCGCCCCGCGGATCAACGCGGCTGGACGGCTCCGCAGCCCCGACATCGCGCTCGAGCTGATTCTCACCGAGGACGCAGAGGAGGCGCGAAAGCTCGCCCTGGAGCTCGAGGATCTGAACCGCGACCGCCAGGCTGTTGAGGATCGGATCCTGCGCGAGGCGACGGCTTTGGTCGAGGCGCTCCCCGAACCCCGGAGGAGGCAGCGCGGCTACGTCCTCTGGTGCGAGGACTGGCACGAGGGAGTGATAGGCATCGTCGCGTCGCGGCTCGTCGAGCGGTTCAATCGGCCCGTCGTGCTGATTGCGGCCTCGAAGGACGGGTGGAAGGGGTCGGGACGCTCTGTCTCGCGATTCGACCTCTACGCCGCTCTCGCGGCCTGCTCGGAGCAGCTCGAGCGATTTGGGGGTCATCGCGCAGCGGCCGGGCTTTCGATCGACCCCGGCCGGATCGAGGGTTTCGCCGAGGCTTTCGCCGCGCATGCCGACGCTGCTCTCGCCGACGAGGATCTGCAGCCGGTGACGAACGTCGATGCCGTCGTCTCAGCCGCTGACCTCACGCTTGCCCTCGCGCAGGAGCTCGACCGACTCGCGCCGTTCGGCCTCGGGAACCCCGACGTCACGCTGCTCGTGCCGGCTTCCCAGCCCGTCGCGCCGGCCACCGTCGGCGACGGCAAGCACCTCCGGTTCCGCGTTCGACAGCACGGCCACGACGCGGGAAGCGCGATCGCGTTCGGCCAGGGCTCACAGCTCGACCGGATGCGGGCTGAGACTCTCTTCGACGTCGCGTGCCGGCTCAAGGAGAACCGTTGGAACGGCACCGTCGCCCCGCAGCTCGTCGTCCGCCGGCTCTTCGAGACGCCGGACGGCTATGAGGAGCTTCGAGCGCGCATGGCAGACCTCTGGCGGGCGGGTGAGAGCTCGTGGACATCCGAGACGACGCGCATCTTCGCCGAGCTCGGTCTCGATCGGCAGCCGGCCCGACGCCGCCAGCTGCTCGAGTCAGAGACGTTCCGAGCGCTCCTCGCGCGCGAGACCGAGGTGCTCCCGCAGGCCGCGTGACGACCGGTCATGACAGGCCTACGTCAGGGGATGAAGGGCGTCACGCATAGCAACGGCCAGTCGACGCGCGAGTCGTTGTCGAAGCCAGCGCCGGAAGACGCGCATGCCTGCGAGTTTCAACGCCGTCCGGGGACCTCCTGCGCGTCGGGAAGGGGTCTGGACGACCGCTCAGTACACTGAGCGTATGAGCGTTCTCGACGCGAAAAGGCATCACGAGCGCCTCGTCGAGGAGTTGATCGCCGAGGTGGAGGCCTACAACCCGGAGGTCGATAAGGAGCTGCTCCGACACTCGTTCGAGATCGCTGAACGCGCTCACGAAGGACAGACGCGACGCTCCGGGGAGGAGTTCATCCACCACCCGCTGGGCGTCGCCCGGATCTGTGCAGAGCTCCACCTCGACGAGCAGACGATCGCCGCTGCGCTCCTGCACGACGTCGTCGAAGACTCGGGCGCCGATGTCGACGACATTCGCACCGAGTTCGGCCCGGAGATCGCGCAGCTGGTCGAGGGCGTCACCAAGCTGACCCGCATCAGCTTCCAGAGCCGTGAGCAGGCGGAGGCCGAGAACTACCGGAAGATGATCGTCGCGATGGCGCAGGATGTCCGCGTCATCCTCATCAAGCTCGCCGACCGCCTCCACAACATGCGGACGATCGAGTACCAGACGAAGCAGAAGCAGGCCCAGAAGGCCCGCGAGACGCTCGAGGTCTACGCGCCGCTCGCCCACCGGCTCGGGATCCACGCGCTCAAGTGGGAGCTCGAGGACCTCGCGTTCCAGACCCTCCATCCCCGGAAGTACGCGGAGATCAAGGCGATGGTGGCCGACCAGCGCGCCGACCGGGAGGGGCAGGCCGACAAGGCGGCCGAGCTGCTCGCCGAGGAGCTCCGCAAGGCCGACGTACCCGCAGAGATCACGGCGCGCGCGAAGCACCTCTACTCGATCTACGACAAGATGGCCAAGCGCGGCCGCGAGTTCAACGAGATCTACGACCTGACTGCGCTACGCGTGATCTGCGAGCGGACGGGGGAAGAGGGGACCCGCGATTGCTACGCGGCGCTCGGCCTCGTCCACTCGCTCTGGAAGCCGATGCCTGGGCGCTTCAAGGACTTCATCGCCATGCCCAAGCTGAACCGGTACCGCTCGCTGCACACGACGATGATCGGGCCGGAGGGCAGGCCGCTCGAGATCCAGGTTCGCACCCGGCAGATGCACGGGGAGGCGGAGTACGGCGTCGCTGCGCACTGGCTCTACAAGCGTGGGCGCGGTGCGAAAGCGGCCGACGATTGGCTCGTCTGGGTCAAGTCGCTGATGGACTCGCAGCAGGACGAGCAGGACCCGGGCGAGTACATGCGCACGCTGCGCACCGACCTCTTCTCGGACGAGGTCTACGTCTTCACGCCGAAGGGCGAGGTCAAGGTGCTGCCATCCGGAGCGAGCCCGATCGATTTCGCATACGCGGTCCACACGGACGTCGGCCACCGTACGGTCGGGGCGAAGGTAAACGGCCGCATTGTCCCGCTCCACTACCGGCTGACGAATGGCGACTTCGTCGAGATCCTCACCTCGAAGTCAGGACGCGGTCCCTCGCGAGACTGGCTCGCGCTGGCGCGGTCCTCGCGCGCACGCAACAAGATCCGCCAGTGGTACCAGCGAGAGACTCGCGGCGAGACGGAGGCCAAGGGCCGCGAGCTCCTCGACCAGGCGCTGAAGGCGCAGAAGCTCCCGTACCGGAAGCTTCAGGGCTCGAGCGTCCTCGCAGGGGTGATCCGGGAGACGGGCTTCAAGAAGGCCGAGGATTTCTACGTTGCGCTCGGCGCAGGGAAGCTCCAGCCGGGACAGATCGTCAACAAGGTGATCCAGCGGCTCAAGACCGACGAGGTGGCGGCCGAGCCGGCGATCACGACGAAGCCGTCGCGGGCGAGGACCGCCGTCTCGAGCGGGCGACTCGGGATCAGCGTCCCCGGCGTCGAGGATGTCCTCGTTCGGCTCGCCAAGTGCTGCACACCGGTCCCGGGCGACCCCGTTCTCGGCTACATCTCGCTCGGGCGCGGCATCACGGTGCACCGCGAGGATTGTCCCAACGTAAAAGCGCTCCAACGGAACCCGGAACGGTTCACTGCGGTCGAGTGGGAGGGAGGCGCGTCGACGAGCTTCCTCGTGCAGATCGCCGTCGATGCGTGGGATCGAGCGCGGTTGCTCGAGGACGTCGCGCGGACCTTCGCCGAGCACGGCGCGAACATCGTCTCCTACGGCGGCGTCGTCGAGGACGGCATGGCGCGCAACTGGTACACGGCCGAGGTCGGTGAGGTGAAGGAGCTTCGCTCGCTGCTCACCGCCCTCCGAAACCTCGAGGCCGTCTTCGACGCCAACCGCGTGACGCCCTCCTGAGCTCAGCTCGGCGAGGACGTCGCTCGCTTCTCGACGACATGGACGGGGCGCGCGTAGACGAGGTAGCGCTGGCTCGCGAAGAAGCGTGGATGACATGCCTGCAGGACGAGCTCCTCGCGTCCGCGAGAGCGGAGCACCGACACCTCGTACTGGTCGACGATGCGCTCCTCGGTCACGCGGTACTCGACCATCGCGTATGGCAGCTCCAGGGAGATCCGGTCGCCGCGTCGAAGACTGTCGATGTCCGAGAACGGAGCCCCGAACGTCGTGCGGTGACCCGCGATATAGACGAGTCGACCCTCCCCCGGCATCGACGAGTCGAGGTGCCGACCGGGCCCGCGGCGCAGGGTCCCCGAGTCGGTGCCGTTGACGACCACGATCTCGAGGTCGAGCCGCGGGATGTCGAGCCGCGCGATCGCTTCCCCTTCGCCGCTCGAGCGTCGGTAGGCGCCGGCTTCCTTGCGAACATCTGCTTTGGGCCGCGGCTTCGGCTTTGTCGTGCCGGTGGGCTTTCTCGTCTCGCGCGGAGCCACTGCGGTCCATCCCTCGAGTCGCTCGTCCAGCTTCTGCTCGAGCTGGCGTTGCTCGTACGCCGTGTACGCGGTCGTGAACGGGTCCTTCCAGAGGTAGACGACGGCGGTCCAGGCCAGCAGGCCAAGCCCAAGGACGATCACGAGTGTGCCGAGACGACGAGTCACGAGGGGTTCCCTTCGCACATTAGAGCGATCTCTGCGGATTGGGCCGAGCCGGAGCCGAGATGACGAGGACGTTTCGCACCTGGGGGGTTGTGCTTGGCACCGCTGCGCTCGTGGCCGCCGCCAACTGGAGCCAGGGCGGGTACTTCTCCCAGTCCTGGGGCTGGATCGCGCTCGCGTTCATCTGCTGTGTGGCTCTGGCGCTGATTCTCGGGTGGGCGACGGCTCCCGGGCCGCTCGGGATCGCGTTCGCCGCCGCGCTTGCGGGTCTCGGTGTCTGGATCGTCGTTTCGGCGACGTGGTCCGTCAGTGCGGCCGCGTCGATCCGCGAGGCGGAGCGCATGCTCGTCTACGTAGCGCTTGCCCTCGCGCTCGCGCTCGTTCTTCGCCGCGGCGACGCTGACGCGCTTGCGCGCGGCGTGTTTCTCGGCGTCGTGCTGATCGCGTCGTATGCACTTGCGACGCGTCTCTTTCCCGATTGGCTCGAGACCTACGACGACCCGACGCTGCCCTACCGTCTGGCGGAGCCGATCGGATACTGGAACTCGCTGGGACTCCTCGCGGCAATGGGACTGCTGGTGAGCCTGGGCTTGGTGGCTCACGGCAAGAGAATGCTCCATGTGCTCGCCGGGGGTATCGCGCTCCCGATC
>JBBDMN010000274.1:0-1882 GCA_040878305.1 Gaiellaceae bacterium | reverse complement strand
GACGAAAGCTCCGACGCGTAACAGCACCCCTCCCCTCCAGGCGACGGCGGCCCCGACCGGCTGACACCCGCACGGGCCGCCCGTCGCCGCGGCTGAAGCACAACCGTGAGGCGAGCGCTACCGCTCGAGCCCGACGACGAACTCGCGCTCGCGGCCACGCCAGCTCACCTGAAGCGACTCCGCGACCTGCTTGAGGAGCGACACCGCTGGAGGGTTGTCGCCGCACACGGTTGCGACGAGCTCCCTGATCCCCGCCGCACGCGCGTCGGCCGCGAGCTCGCGCGCGAGGATCGATCCGATGCCGCGGCTCTGGTAGACGTCTGCGACCTCGAATGCGATCTCGGCCGCTGCGCCGTCGCGTGCGAGCCGCACCATCCCCGCCGGCTCGGGGTCACCGTCGAGGTAACCGACGAGGACGTGGTGGTCGCCATCGACGCGCGCGAGGGCGGTCAGCTCGTTGTCCGACAGGCGCGGCTTGGCTCCGCAGAACCGCGTCTCGCGCGAGCGGGAGCCGAGGCGTTCGAAGAGCGACGCTACCGTCCCGGTGTCGCCGTCTCGCAGTGGCCGGATCGTGACCCCGTCGACATAGCGTGTCTGCATGGGAGCATCCTGGCGCCGCGGGCTATGCCTGCGCTTCGCCGTCGCGGGCCATCTTCTTGACATGGCCCGTTCCGGCCATCAGACTGCCGGGTCATGGAGCAGGACATCCGCTTCTGCGAGCTCGACGGCCGGCGGATCGCGTACGCGACGGTGGGTGAAGGGCCGTTGCTCCTCTTCGGCGGTCGGTGGGTGTCCCACCTGGAGGAGGAATGGGACGAGCCTCGCGCCCGGAGCTTCTACGAGGAGCTCGGCCGCACGCACCGCGTCGTGCGGTACGACCGACTCGGCGCGGGCCTCTCCGAACGCGAGCTGCGCGGTCCGCCGTCGGCCGAGGCCGAGACGCGGCAGCTAGAGGCCGTGCTCGAATCCTGCGGCGGGGAGCCGGCGACGATGTTCGCCTGCTCGTGTGCCGGGCTCGCGACGGCTCGCTTTGCCAGCGCCTGGCCGGACCGGGTTCGCAAGGTCATCTTCTTCGGCGGCTACGCCTCGCGCGACGACATTCCGGAAGCGACGCGGCGTTCCATCGTCGACTTCGTGCGCGTGAACTGGCAGCTCGCCGCGCAGATGCTTTCCGGGCTGTTCTTCCCCCACGGCGGAGGGGAAGAGATCATCGCGTTCAGCCGCTACCAGCGTCACTCGGCGAGCGCGGACGTCGCTGCCGCGTTCCTCGAGCTCGACCTGACCTCCGATGCGCGCCAGTTCCTACCGTCGGTGACCATGCCGACGCTCGTCCTGCACCGCCGCGGCGACCGCACCGTCCCGATCAGCCGCGGTCGTGAGCTCGCCTCGCTGCTGCCGAACGCGCGGTTCGTCACGCTCTCCGGCGACTCACACCTGCCGTGGATGGACGACCAGCGCGAGCTCCAGCGAGCACTCGCCGGCTTCCTCGACGACGCGGTCCCCATGGAGGCGAACGGCGACTCGCCGCTCTCCCGGCGCGAGACCGAGGTGCTGCGCCTCGTCGCCGCCGGCCTGTCGAATCGCGAGATCGCGTCGTCGCTCGTCCTCAGCGAGCACACGGTGCACCGGCACGTCGCCAACCTTCTCCGCAAGCTCGGGCAGTCGTCGCGTGCAGCGGCGGCGGCGCAGGCGACGCGGGCCGGTCTCATCTAGGAGGTTTGGCGAAAGAGCGACGAAACAGCGTAGACTCACCCCATGGCCAACCTCATCGCAAAGATCCGCAAGTGGTTGAGGATCGGGAACGGGAAGAAGCCTTAGCCGCGCCCGCGCTCCAGATGAGCTAGGGTGCCTCAACTGGCCCTGCAGCCAGAACCCCGGCCGA
>JBBDMN010000273.1:5021-10271 GCA_040878305.1 Gaiellaceae bacterium | reverse complement strand
CCCCCCCCCCCCCCCCCCCCCCCCCCCCCCCCCCCCCCCCCCCCCCCCCCACGGGAGGAGCGGGCAGTAAACCGGCGAACTCGTACTGCGCCGGCGGGCTGCTCCCAATTCGACGGCTCAGGATCGGTCCGCCGGCATACCCGACCAGCGTCGGCGGCTCGAGCGAGCGAGCGATACGCTAGCCGTCCCCATGTCAGAGATGCCGGCGCGCGACCCCACACCAGAGGAGCGGATCGAAGCGCTACTCGGCGAGCGGCGTCGAGAGCTGGAGACGGAGGCCGCGCGCTTCGAGGAGTCTGTCCGTGATCTCGAGCGACGCGAGGAGCTGTTGCGGGACTCACGCGCCTCGCTCGAGCGCCTCCTCCGTCTGGGAACGAGCGACCTCGACTCGCGCGAGTCGGAGCTGGCACAGCTCATCCACGAGCTGACGTCTCGTGAGGAGCGCGTCCTCGAGGCAGAGGCGGACCTCGCGCGACGTCGCGGGGAGCTGGGCGCGGTCGAGCTGAAGCGCGCCGCGCTCGAACGTCAGGAGAAGGCGCTCGTCGATCGGGAAGAGGAGATCGCCGGGCGCGAGTCGCAGCTCAGCGGCATCCCGGCTGTGGGTGCGGAGTCGGTCGTTCTCGCGCTTGCACCGGGTGCGAAGTACCGGCTCGTCGACATCGAGCTCACGTCTCTCGGGCACGGCGACATGCTCACGATCGAAGGCGAGGAATACGACGTGGCTCGAATCGGCCCGTCGCCCTTGCCGGGCGACTCCCGCCGGTGCGCCTACCTGATGCGCGGGATGCGCCGAGGCTCGCCGCCGTCCGGCGGGAGCTCGTAGACGCGAGGAAGTGGGCGCGGGCCGCGCTCCGAGCCGACGATCTCGAGTCGCCGCTCCGCCTGCGCCGCGAGAAGCCGCGCGATGCCGATGTCGTCCTCTGTGAAGCGCCGCAGGCGCCTTTCGTAGAGCTCGACGAGGCCCCAGGTGCGTCCACCAACGCGCAAAGGGAGCATGAGGAGCGCATTCATCGACAGCTCGCGCAGGATGAAGGCTTCGGCCGGGTCGACCTCGGCATCCAAGAATGAAACCGCGCGCGGCCGTCCGGTGCGAAGCGTTTCCGCCGTGAGCGGGAAGTCGGAGATCCGGTACGCCGCTTCGTCTCCGAGCCAGACTTCGCGAAGCGCGTGCTCCATCGCGTCGACAAGAAAGTCCCCGTCGACCTTCGAGGCCGAGCACGCGGTAACCCCGACGACGAAGACGAGCGACTTGCAGAGACGACCACAGACGCCGTCTACGGTCTCCTCTGCTTCGATCGCTGCCGCTGACGTTAGGACGTCGGCCAGGGCGGAACCGTCTCCGCGCCCGCGTCCACGGATGCCGATTCCGGTCTCCGAGCCGTCGACGACCGTCGGGTCGACACGGACGACGTCTCGGAACGAAGCGATCTGGTCTTTGCCGCCACTCTTGGCCGCGTAGAGCGCCTGGTCGGCCGCTCGGAAGAGCGCCGACGGCGTTGCTCCGTCGAAGGGGTACGTAGAGATCCCCGCGCTGATACGCAGCGGGAAACCGGCATCGGTGAGGCCTTCGGCGAGGACGTCTCGAATTCGCCCTCCCAGAGCCGCGGCCGATTCCGCTCCCGCGCCCGGGAGCATGACGACGAACTCGTCGCCACCGAGTCGCGCAGCCTCCGCGCCCTTCGGCACGGCGCCGACGAGGATGCGCGCAACCTGGTGCAGGAGTGCGTCGCCGAACTCGTGTCCCGCTCGGTCGTTGATCTCCTTGAAGTCGTCGCAGTCGATGACGAGCAGGCTCACGGGCAACCGCCGACCCTTGGCGAGAGCGAACTCGCCGTCCAGACGCTCCTCGAGCCCGCGGCGGTTGAGAATTCCTGTCAGCGAATCGGTGACCGCGCTCTGGCGCTCGCGCTGGAAGGCGACAGCGGCGTCGAGCGAAGCGGCCACATGCGCGGCGAGAACGGCTGCGGCGTCGCGCTGGGCGGGATCGGCGCTGCCGCTCGCTCGGTTCACGGCGACGAGCGCGCCAATCTCCTTTCCGTTCGCGCGCAGCGGCAGCCAGACGAGCGACCTGTCCCGCCAAGGGGGGCTCTGCAGGTGCGCTCCGTCCAGCAGCTGGCATGCGATGTTGGAATCGACCAGGGTGCGCGCGGCAGCGAGCTCGGCGGCGGACAGAGTCTCCAGCTCGGAGGACTCCGAGCGCCACCAGGCAAGCTCGACGGGTCTCCCGATGTCGTCCCACATCACGACCTGGCTCGCTTCGATCGGGAGCACCTTCGACAAGGACGCGGCTGCGAGGGCTGCTATCTCGTCGGCGTCGCGGAGGCTGCTGAGATGGACAAACAGCCGCGCGAGCGCAGCCAAGTCGAATCTCGTCGCACGGAGCGCTTCCGCCCTGGGAGCGAGCGCGGCAGCGAGCGGACGCAGGAGCTGCGCGGCTCCTGCCGGCAGTTTGCGTTTCGACTCGAGGTTGAGCACGCCGACGACGACGCGTCCGATACGAAGCGGAACGGCGAGCTCCGACTCGACTCCCGGAAGAGCCGCAACGTAGTCCGGATCCGAGTGGACCCCGAGTACGAGCTGCGCCCGCCCGAGCCGAGCGGCACGACCCATGACGCCGCGCTCCACGTTGATTCCGTCGGGGGCGGCCGGATACCCGCGTTGAGCGACGAGCCAGAGACGCCCATGCTCGAGCATGAAGACGGACACGAAGATGCCCGCGACCGCATCGTGGAGCGCTCCGACCGCGTCGTCGATCGCCTTCGCCGGCTCGGCTGCTTCCGTACCTTTCGCTGCCGCGTGTCGCGCTGCAGCCGCGAGCACGGCCGCGTCGAGCGCAGTCGGTATGCGGGCAGGCGTCGACGCGTGTTCCACACCATGAAATCGGCCAAGTCGGAGTCAGGCTTGAGCCCGATCGCGGCGCCGTCTGTAAGGGTGAGGCTCGAGCCTGACCTCTACCGCAGTCAGCCTCCGACGTCCCAGTACCAATCGAGGATCGCGTCGCCTGCGAAGAACGCGACAATTGCGCCGAGGGCGAGGAACGGCCCGAGCGGAATCGCCTGCTTGCGAGCCGCGCTGCCGTGTCTGACGAGAAGCACGATTGCCGGGACGGCAGCCGCGACGAAGCCCACGAACAGACCGACGACGACGCTGAGCCCGAGCCCCATTCCCATGAAGAGCGCGAGCTTCACGTCTCCCATCCCCATTCCCCGCGGATACGCGAGGACGAGGAGGAAGAGCGCGACGCCTGCGCCGAGTCCGGCAAGCGGCCAACCGAAGCTCGGCTCGTCGAGCGTCCGCAGCGCCAGGATGACCACCGCGCCGGGAAGCACAATCCGGTCGGGGATCAACCGGTGCTCGAAGTCGGTCCGAGTTACGATTACGAGGATCCAGCAGAAGAGGGCGCCGATGGCTGCTTCGAGCGTCAACCCGAGGACGAGACCGCACGCGCCGGCAAGTCCGGCCGTTGCCCCGGCGACGAGCGGCAGTCGACGTGAGAACGGCACTCGACCGAGGAGCGGAGCGCCAACGGGCGCGTTCGTCGCCAGGCGGTCTGCGAGCGGGGCCACTGCCAACCCGGCGAGCACCCCTATGGCGCACGCAGCGATATTCACCGGCATTCGATTCCCGCGCTGCGCTTGCGTTCCTTCTCGAGATGTCGGCGCGGGAGCAGGTATCCCCCATCCGGTCGAGGGCAATCGGCGAATTTCTGGTTGCGACGGCCTCGTTTTGGTTTGCCGTTCCCTCCTTCGAGGGATGCCCATCACTCGAACTGGGGGCGATGCTGCGTGAAACACCAACTACGGTCGGAAGTACTGCGGCGGCCCCACCTTCGGGGTCATGAAACGACGAGGACGAGGTGACGATCCGAGACCGGCGGCATCTGAGCGGAACGCTTGCATGGGCACTGTCGCTGGCCACGCTCGTGTTCGTCGCGGGCGCAGCGGCCGTTGCGTTGCGCGAGGAGCCAGGACGTGTTGTTGGCGCGCTCATGATCGTCGGGATCGTCTCGGCGACCTGCGGGGTGGCGCTCGACCGGCGTCAGCGGAGGGCGCACTCGCAAGCCCTACGCGATCCGCTCACAAATCTTCCCAACCGCGTGCTTCTCGAGGATCGAATCGACCAGGCCCTGCGCCTGGCGCAACGGACCGGCGACCAGTTCACGCTCATCGTCGTCGACCTTGACGGCTTCAAGGACGTAAACGACGTGCGCGGGCACAGCGCGGGAGACGCCGTCCTCCGTTCTCTGTCCCGCCGCTTCGAAGCGGTCGTCCGAACGAGCGACACGGTTGCCCGCGTTGGGGGCGACGAGTTTGTCATCCTCTCGCTCGGAACCGCGAACGACGACCAAGCCGCGCTCCTGGTCGGGCGCCTCCGGCACGCGCTCCGTCGTCCGTTCCGGGTCGAAGGCTCGACGGTGGAGATCGACGGCAGCATCGGGTGGGCCGTGTTCCCGGCAGACGGCGCTACCGCGGACGAGCTCCTCGCACGCGCCGACGGCCAGATGTACGCGACCAAGCGCGACACGTCGGACGACGCCGTCTTCCTGAGACGGGGCGTGGATGCCGGTGTCATACGCGATGTCGAGAGCGCGCTCGAGCGAAACGAGCTCGTCGTCGTCTACCAGCCGATTCTCGAGCTCCAGACCGGTGAGCCACGTTCGGCGGAGGCGCTCGTCCGCCGACTCCTCCCCGATCGGACGCTGCTTCTTCCGGCGGACTTTGTGCCACACGTGGAGCGAACACCCCTCGTTCGCGAGCTCACGTTCCTCGTCGTTGCGGAGGCGATCCGCTCGACGCAGCTCTGGTCCGAGGCCGGCAGCGAGCTCGGCGTGTCGGTGAACGTGCCGTACAAGCTGCTCGACGATCCCGTGTTCGCAGAAGGCCTCGCCGCGTTGCTCCGCTCGTCGGACGTCGAGCCCGGGCGCTTGACCCTCGAGGTCGTGCCGGCAGGGCCGGGTGCAGGCTCCGAGCTCGACGAGGACGCTCTCGCACGCCTAACCGAGCTGGGAGTTCGCCTGTCTCTGGACGACGGTGGCCGGGCCGCCTCCTTCGCCGCGCTCCGCGTCCTTCCCCTCCACGAGCTGAAGATCGACGCCAGCTTCGTTCACGGGCTCGGGCGGAGCGACATCGACGCCGCGCTCGTGCGGGGACTCATCGAGATCGGGCACTCGCTCGGTCTCACAGTCGTCGCCGAGGGCGTCGAGACGCGCGAGGCCTGGAACGTCCTCACAGCCTGGGGGTGCGACTACGC
>JBBDMN010000273.1:0-4921 GCA_040878305.1 Gaiellaceae bacterium | reverse complement strand
GCGTCGAGACGCGCGAGGCCTGGAACGTCCTCACAGCCTGGGGGTGCGACTACGCGCAGGGCTTCTACGTCGCCACTCCACGGCCTGCCGACGAGCTCGTCGAATGGCTTCGCAGCCGCTGGCCCGCTGTGGCGTAGCGAGGGACGGCCGCGGGTCGGCCGTGGCGTACGAGCGAGATATCTCGCCTTACACGACCGCCTGCACCGCAAATATGGCGCCGATGAGGACGAGGACGGCGCCGAGCACCAGCCGTAGCGCGTTCTCCGGGACGCGGCCCGTGGCCTTGGCGCCAAGCCAGCCGCCGGGAATCGCGCCGGCAAGGCCTGCAGCCAGAACATCCCAGTCCACCCCAGCTCCGAGCGCGTGAGTCGCGAACCCCGCGATCCCGAGGACGAACCCGACCACCAGGTTCGTACCCGCAGCTCGCCGCACGTCGAGCCCGACCGAGCGAACGAGCGCGGGCATGCGGAGCGTGCCCAGAATCACACCGACGGCTCCGCCGAGGACGCCGATGAAGAAGGCGAGCCCTCCTCCCCGCGCGACGCGCAGGCGCTCGCGCGGGCGGGCGGCGATCGGGCGCCAGGCGAGATCGATCCCGCTCCACACGAGCACCGCTGCGATCAGGCCGTACAGCAACGCTTCCGAGACGTCGTCGGCGACGAGAGCACCGGAGATCGCGCCCGCGACGGACGGGGGCGCGGTCCACGCGACGACCCGCCAATCCACCCGCCCTTCGCGCGCATGCGCGAGTCCCCCGGCTCCCGCAGCCGCGGCTGAAATGGCGATGTTCGTCCCGGCTGCGGCCAGCGGGTTGCCCGTGGCAAGAACGATGAGCGGCAGGCGCAGCGTCCCCAGGACGAGGCCGAGCATCGATCCCACGTAGCCGGCGACGAACGAGCCGACGAGCGCTAGGCCGAGCTCCCAGGCCTCCAGAGCGTCTCCTCTCGGCCGTCGCCCGCGTTGGCCGCTCGGGCAAGGATGAAGAGAAGGTCGGAAAGCCGGTTCAGGTAGATGAGCGCGACCGGGTTGACGGAGTACACCCCGGATGCGACAAGCGCTTCACGCTCGGCTCGGCGGCAGATCGTCCGGGCGACGTGCAGCCGGGCCGCGGCTTCGTTGCCCGCAGGCAGGACGAAGCTCTTGAGCTCGGGGAGCTCGGAGTTGAAGCGGTCGCAGTCGTCCTCGAGCGCATCGACCTGCTCCTGGGTCACGCGGAGCCGGCCCTCCTTCTCCATAGGGACGGAGAGATCGGCTCCCAGGTCGAAGAGCTCGTTCTGGACTCGCTCGAGCACCTCGCGTATCTCCGCCGGGCACTCCGCCGCAAGCACGAGCCCGATGGCGGCGTTCAGCTCGTCGACCGTCCCGTACGCGTCGATCCGGGCGTCGAGCTTCGAGACTCGGGCGCCGTCCCCGAGCGACGTCTCCCCCTGGTCGCCGCCGCGGGTATAGATCTTGGTCAGGCGGACCGGCTCGTCGGGCTTTCGGGAGCTCATGCGGCGTAGATTAGGCGCCATGCTCGTCAGACAGGCCCGGACCGGCGAAGCCGACACAATCGCCGACGTCTTCGTCCCCTCGTTCCGCGGCCTGACGTTCCTGCCGACGCTTCACACGGATGACGAGACTCGGGAATGGATCCGTCACCAGATGTTTCCGAGCCACGAGGTGTGGGTCGCCGAGGTGGAAGATCGTGTTGTCGGGTTCGCCGCGCTCTCGGGCGATTTGCTGGGGCACCTCTACGTCCATCCGGACGAGCAGGGTCGCGGAGTCGGAACTGGGCTCCTTGACGTCGTCAAGAGCGAGCGGCCCCGCGGGTTTCGGCTCTGGGTATTCCAGAAGAACGAGGGGGCGCGACGGTTCTACGAGCGGCACGGCTGCCGGCTCGTCGAGCTCACCGACGGCAGCGGGAACATGGAGCGCGAGCCCGATGCGCTCTACGAGTGGGTTCCCTGAGGGGTCGTGGCAGGTTCCTCCCGAACCTGACGGCCGAGGATCGAGCGGGCGATGACCATCCGCTGGATCTCGCTCGTCCCCTCGTAGATCTCGGTGATCTTCGCGTCGCGGTAGTAGCGCTCGACCGGGAACTCCTTCGTGTACCCGTAGCCGCCGAGGATCTGAATCGCCTCGGCCGTCTGGCGGCGGGCCATCTCCGATGCGAAGAGCTTCGCCTTGGCGCCCTCGGCCGTGTGCGAGCGTCCCTGCTGCTTGAGCCAGGCCGCACGGTAGGTGAGCAGTCGGGCCGCGTCGATCTCCGTCGCCATGTCCGCGAGCTTCCACTGGATCGCCTGGAAGTCTCCGATCCGCCGCCCGAACTGCTCGCGTTCCTGCGCGTATTTGCGAGCGACGTCGTAGCCCGCCTGGGCGATCCCTAGCGCCTGCGCCGCGATCCCGATGCGACCTCCATCGAGCGTCGCCATCGCCACCCGGAAGCCTCGCCCTTCCTCGTGCAGGAGCCGGTCGCGCTCGACGTGCGCACCCTCGAGGACGAGATCCGAGGTGGTCGAGGAGTTGAGGCCGAGCTTCTCCTCCTCCCGCGTCACCTTGACGTGCGAGGCGTCGAGGACGAAGCAGGAGATACCTCGCGCCCCGGCCGTGGCCGGATCCGTGCGCGCGAAGAGGACGAACGTGCCGGCGCGCGAGCCGTTCGTGATCCATTGCTTCGAGCCCGAGATCGACCAGCCGTCGCGTTCGCCCGCGGGCTCGGCTTTCGTTCGCAGGGAGCCGGCGTCGGAGCCAGATCCGGACTCGGTCAGGGCGAACGCCCCGAGCTGCTCCCCGCGGGCGAGCGGCGGGACGAAACGCGATCTCTGCTCCTCCGTCCCGAACGTGAGAATCGGAAGGGTCGTCGCGCTCGTGTGGACCGCGACCGTCACCCCCACTCCGGCGTCGGCTCGCGAGAGCTCCTCGAGGACGAGGATGTACGAGACGAAGTCCGCTCCGGCGCCGCCGTACTCCTCCGGGACGCAGACCCCCATCAACCCGAGCTCGGCGATCTTCGGAAAGAGCTCGTCCGGGAAGCGATGGTCGCGGTCCCAGGCCGCTGCGTTCGGGACGATCTCCGCGTCCGCGAGGTCCCGCGCGAGCCCCTGGATCTCGCGCTGGTCAGGAGTGAGCTCGAAGTCCATCCGCCCTGACTATACGGCTCGAGTTCTCCTGACCGGCTGCCGTGGACATGGCCACGGTCATGTCTCGAGCGGCCAGTCGGGGTCGAGCTTCTCCGCTTGTAGCCGGGAGCCTAGAACACCAGGGTCTGACCCTGGACATGTCTTGCAGAGGCACTGAGACTGCGCCGGAACTGCACCAAGAGTGCGCCAGAAGTGCGCCACCTTGTCCACAGCTGATCCTGACGGCGCGTCAGGCGTAGTCGTAGAAACCCCGGCCGCTCTTGCGGCCGAAGTGCCCGGCAGCGACATGCTGGCGGAGGAGCGGGCACGGCGCGTACTTCGGGTCGCCGAGCCCTTCGTGGAGAACCTCCATGATCGCGACGCAGGTATCGAGCCCGATCAGATCCGCGAGCGCCAGTGGACCCATCGGGTGCGCGAAGCCGAGCTTGGCGATCGTGTCGATGGCCTCCGGCTCGGCTACTCCCTCCATCAACGCGTACGCCGCTTCGTTGACGAACGGCATGAGGATGCGGTTCGAGACGAACCCGGGAGAATCGCGCACCTGCGCCGGCACCTTGCCCAGGTCCTCTGCCAGCGCGATGATCGCAGCCATCGTCTCCGCCGATGTCTCGACCGCGCGAATGACCTCCACGAGCCTCAGCACCGGAACGGGGTTGAAGAAGTGCATCCCAACCACCTTGTCCGGCCGGCTCGTAACAGCGGCGAGCGAGGCGATCGGGATCGACGAGGTGTTCGACGCGAGAATCGCCTCCGGCGAGAGGATCTTGTCCGCTTTCCGGAAGAGCTCCTTTTTGACGTCCGCGTCCTCGATCACGGCCTCGATCATGAGATCAGCCGGTACGAGCTCCTCGACGAACGCGACGCGTCCGACTACCGCTTCCGGGTCGGCGCCGCCCTTCTCCGCGAGCTTCTCGAGACTTCGGCGCATCGCTCCGACCGCGCGTTCCGCCACGGCCGGGACCTCGTCGTGCACTGACACTCGCCTGCCCGACGCGGCGACGACTTGCGCGATCCCTCCGCCCATCTGCCCAGCCCCGACCACAAGAACGTGCTCGAATCGCACCGGCAGATCCTACGGCTCGGGCGCGCCGGGGAGGTTCGGACGAACGCCTCGAGCGCGCCGCCGTAGCGCCCACGAAAGCACGATCGCGAGGATGAGAAGCCCGAGCACGACCTTGATCACCCCACCGCGCGGCTCCCCGCCCAGCGCGACGAGCTCACCTGCGCTGACGAGGCTGCAAGTCGTGCCGAGCCACCCGCCGTCTGGCGCCCGCGTGAGAAGAAGGCCGGTCGCCGTGTTCCTCGGAGCCTCGAGGTCGCAGTCGGAACCCGAAGGACTTCGGACGACCAGCATCTCCTCGACATCTCCCTTGACGCTCTGGTCCACCTCGAACGTGAGCAGCAGCTGCCGCGCGCCGTTCAACTCACGGGTTGTCTCGCCTACGACGCGACCGATGACGGCGGCGTCCGCCCGGTCGACCCGATCTTCCAGAGGCTCGGCGGCGCAGACGCACGCATGTGCGCTTCCCGAGAACGCGAGCACTCCGGCAAGACCGGCGATCAATACCGACATCCTGACGCCAAGTAAGCTCCGGTCTTGCCTTAGGCGGCACCCGGCCGCGAAGCGGACGGCTTCAGGGATCTTCGCGCGACCGGAATCCGCGCGAGCGGATTCTGGTCTTGCGCCAAGTAAGTTCCGGTCTTGCCTTAGGCGGCACCCGGCCGCGAGGCGGACGGCTTCAGGGATCTTCGCGCGATCGGAATCCGCGCGAGCGGATTCTGGTCTTGCGCCAAGTAAG
>JBBDMN010000272.1:0-10442 GCA_040878305.1 Gaiellaceae bacterium | reverse complement strand
TCGAGTCCGTGGGCGGGAAGCTCCACGGCTTCTGGTACGGGTTCGGCGCACACGATGGCTACAACCTTTGGGAGGCTCCTGACAACGTATCGATGGCCGCAGTTGCACTGGCGATAAGCGGAGGAGGCGCGTTGAGTGCCTTCGAGACGACGGTGCTGCTGACGGTCGACGAGACGCTGGAAGCCCTTCGGAAGGCCGAGGTGGTTTCGTACCAGCTCCCGGGGGCATAGGGCAGCAATCATCTAGAGGGGCGGCATGCGCCTCTGCATGTTCCACCCGATCGACCACCCGCTGGAGCGGGGGTGGGTCGGCCGCATCGACGGCGAGCACGTGATCCAGCTCGCGGCGCAGACGCTCCAGTCCTTCCTCACCGGCGGCGGGACGGCGAGGGAGCACGCCGTCTATCCACTGTCCGCGGTGCGGTTGCTCGCGCCGGTGCTGCATCCTCCAGCCGTTCGCGTGTTCGAGGACCAGCGCTCGTTCGTCTTCGCCAACCCGGCGGCGATCTGCGGTCCCGACTCGGCGGTGGCGTCGAATGAGCCAAGTAACAGTCTGTTACAAGGCGAGCTTGCGCTCTTTCCCCGGCTGGCGGGCATGATCGGCGCGGATGGGGAGGTAGGTGGGTTCACCATTTTCGCCGAGTGGCGGCGGCTCCGGCTGCCGCCGCCAAAGGACCGAGACTTCGCGCTCGCGCTCGGTCCGGTCGTCGTGACTCCGGACGAGCTCGACCCGGACGGGCTCGAGGCTGCGGTACGCGTGAACGGCGAGGAGCTGCTGCGTAGCCGTTTCGAGGGGTTCGACTGGGCGCGAGCTCACGAGTACGCGGCAGCCGGTACGCGCCTTCGCGCCGGCGATCTTCTGGCAGGCCCAGCGCTCGGATCGGTCTCCGTCGAGCCCGGAAGCGCAGTTGAGCTGGACGCGGACCACATCGGCGTGCTCACCCAGACCGTCTTGCAAAGTTGAGCAGCCCGCAGATCGTCGTCGACTGGGACGGAACCGTCACCGAGGACGACGGCCTCCACCTCGTGCTGCTCGAGTTCGGCGACGAACGGATCTTCGACGAGGCCGAGGAGCGCCTCGGTCGCGATCTGACCCTGCACGAGGTGATCGCGCTCGAGTTCGAGACGGTGCGGGCGCCGCTCGACGAGGTCGTCGCGTGGGTGCGGGAGAACGTCCGCGTGCGGCCGGGATTCGTCGAGCTCGCGCGCGAGCACCGGCCGCTGGTCGTCTCGAGCGGGTTCCACGAGCTCATCGACCCCATCCTCGAGCGCGAGGGGTTGGAGCTCGACGTCCGTGCCAACCGGGTCGACGCGAGGCCGGAGGGGTGGCGCGCCCACTTTCGCGACGCGGAGACCTGCTCGGTGTGCGGCGAGCCGTGCAAGCGAGCGGATGTCGGTGGACTCGGAAACTTCGTGTATGTGGGTGACGGCTTCTCCGACCGCTGTGTAGCGCTTGTCGCGTCGCGCGTCTTCGCCCGCGACGGCCTAGCCGAGTACCTCGCCGCGCGCGAGGTGCCTTTCAAGCCATTCGTCGACTTCCACGAGATCGCCCGCGCCCTCTGATCTCTCGTGTTCGTCCGCGTCCCCGAGCCGTACGACTTCCAACTCTCGATGACGCGTTTCCGCGAATTCGGGACAGATTTCGCGTCCATGTGGCACGAGGGCGGGCTGTACCGAGTCGTGGCGGGACGGGAGGTCCGGATCGAGGCCGCACAGGGCGGCGTTCGCGTCGAGCCTGCCGATTCGCAGACGGTCGCCGAGATCTCCCGGCTGCTCGGGCTCCCGTTCGAGCTCGAGCCGTTCCGCGCCTGGGCGGCGAACGATCCGGTTCTCGGCCCGCTTACCTTCGCGCTTGCCGGCTTCAGGCCGACACTGAACCCGCAGGCCTTCGAGGCCCTCGTGGTTGCGATCACGACCCAGCAGATCTCCCTCCGGGCCGCTGCCGCGATCCGTTCTCGCTTCATAGCCCACTTCGGTGTCCGGCACGGCGTCGCCTGGGAGTTCCCCACGCGCGAGCGCGTGGCACTCGCCGAGGTGGAGCACTTCGCCGAGCTCGGCTTCTCGCTGCGGAAGGCGGAGTACGTGATCGGGTTCGCGCGTTCGGACCTCGACCTCGACGCGCTCGCGGAGCTTTCAGACGACGAGGTCATCGCTGTGCTCACCGCACTCCCGGGACTGGGGCGCTGGACCGCGGACTGGTTCCTCGCGCGCCACCTCGCCCGCCCGCACGCGTGGCCCGCGGGCGATCTCGGAGTGCGGAAGGCCGTGTCTGCGTTCTACGCTGACGGCCGCCCGCTCTCTATCCAGGAGGTCCGCACGATGGGTGAGCGCTTTGCCCCGTTCCAGAACCTGTCTGCGCAATACCTGCTCGTCGGCGCGAGGATGGCTGGATGACGGTCCGGCGCGCGAGTCCCGACGACTTCGACGCCGTCGCGGCGCTCTGGCGCGAGTTCGACCACGAGATCCCGCCGCCGACGCACGAGGGGCCGGCCGATCACGACAAGGAGCTCTCCGAGATCGCAGAGATCCTCGAGTCGGAGACTGCTTTCGTCGCGCTCGACGACGATGGCGCTCCCGTCGGGTTCGCGCTCGCCAGGCGCCGGTCTCCCGGCTTCGGCACGCTCACGGATCTCTACGTGAGCCAGGATGCTCGCCGGAGCGGCGTCGGGACGGAGCTGATGCGCGAGGTGGTCGCCGCCTTTCGGGAGCAGGGAATCGAGCAGCTCGATCTCGAGGTCGTCGCGTCGAACGCCGTAGCCCGCTCGCTGTACGCGCGCTGGGGACTGCGCGACGAGGTCATGATCATGACCGCAGCGATCGCCGATCTCGAGGCCCGCCTCGGGCGCCAGGAAGCATCCTCGTTCGGCTCGATCCACATCCAGACGGACAACCTGAACGCGGTCGAGCAGGCCGTCCGTCAGTTCGTCCCGCGCCTGCCCGGTGGCTCGCGCGGGTCACTCGTGGCGCCGCCGCGCGCGGGCTGGATCGCGGTCTACGACGACGTGTGCGACCGGAACCCGGAGATGCTCCGCCGCCTGGCGCGCGAGCTCTCCGACCGCATGGGCTCGGTCACCCTGCTGCTCGGAGTGGAGCGCGAGGAGCTCGTGCGGATGATCCTCTTCGAGCGCGGCAGGATCGTGGACGAGTACCTGTCCGTCCCCGAGTTTTACGGCCCCCTTCCGCCGGGTGACGTGGTCGGGCTCGCGGCAAATCCGAGGGTGGTATCTCGACTGACGGGTGCCGATCCCGAGGCCGTGCGCCGGATCGCAGTCACAGCTCCGGTGCCTGCGGATCTCGCGCCGGCCCGGGAGATCCTCGGCGCACTCGCGAGTGCTATGGGCGTCTCGGGAGCCGAGCACGGCTGGTCCGACGCGCCGGAGATCGACGGCGTTGTCCGGGTCGCGCGCGCGTGAAGGTCTTGCTCCTGCACGCGTGGCCGCTCGACGAGCGGATGTGGGAGCCGCAGCTCGGTGCGTTGCGCGAGGCCGGGTTCGAGCCTCTGGCCCCTCGTCTATACGGTCGCGGCGCCGTGATCGATGGGTGGGCGGCGCGACTTCTCGACGAGCTCGACGGGCCGTTCGTCGCCGTCGGGGCGTCGATGGGCGGCTACTGCGCGCTCGCGCTCGCCCGGCGCGCCCCCGAGCGCCTCGTGGGTCTCGTCCTCGCCGGGTCCAAGGCCGGGGCTGACGAGATGCACCGTCGCCTCTACCGAAACGAGATGATCGCCGACTTGCGCGAGAACGGCGTTCCTTCGGACTTCGACACTGACGTCGACGCCGAAGACTTCGCCGTCGCACAGGAGGCGATTCGCGATCGTCTGGATCTCTCGGGCGTGGCGGCGTCCTTCGGTGGGCCGCTGCTCGTATGCGTCGGAGACGGCGACGAGATCCTGTCCGTCGACGAGGCCCGCGAGCTCGCTGACGTGGCGCTTCGTGGCTCGCTCGAGGTTTTCGAGGGCGCCGGTCATCTTCTCACCGTCGAGCAACCGGAGCAGTTCAACGCCGTGCTCCTGGAGTTCCTCGGGCAATGGAAGACGTAGCGCTCGACGAGCTTCGGCGGCGGCTCGGCGAGGACGGTCTGGCTCTCCTCGACGTGCGAACCCCGCAGGAGTTCGACGGGTCGGCGGGTGCCTCGTGCGACCCGCGACAAGGGCATATCGCCGGTGCGCGGAACCTCCCGCTCGAGGTGCTTCTCGCAAGCCGGTCGGCCGACGAGGTGCGCGCTATGGTCGCGCTTCCCGAGGGCACCGAGGTCGTGGCGTACTGCCACAGCGGCAGTCGCTCGGGCTTCGCCGTACAGGTGCTGCGGGGTGCCGGGTACGAAGCGCGGAACTACTCCGGCTCATGGCACGAGTGGTCTCGCGACCCCTCTCTTCCCGCCGAGCCGTAGCGAACCCAGATGCGACCGGTCGGCCGGTGCCTGCCGCTTTGTCAGACTCGCACGAATGCCGCCCGCTGCGAACAAGGCGCTCGTCCGCCGGTTCTACGAAGAGGCCTGGGGTCGAGGGGAGCTCGACGTCATCGATGAGGTGTTTGCTGACGAGTACGTGCGGCACGACCTGAGGCCAGGAGATCCAGCTCCCGGCCCCGACGGCATTAAGCGGATCACGGCGGACTTTCGCGCAGCTTTTCCCGATCTCCGCTTCGACGTTCAGATCGTGATCGCGGAGCTCGAGCTCGTTGCGGCTCGCTGGACAGCCTCCGGAACCCATACGGGATCGTGGGGAACGCTAGCTGCGACGGGTCGGAGGGCGACATTTTCCGGCGTCAACATCTTCCGGTTCGAGAATGGCAAGGTCGTGGAGATCTGGAATCACCGCGACGATCTTGGGTTGCGAGAACAACTCGGCGCGGCAATCTTCGCCGGTGTGCGACCCGACGCCTAACGGCGTGCCGCGGTTTCGAGGAACGCCGCACAGAGCCTGCGTCCGTGCTCGTTCCACTCGGTGATCCGCTCCTCGGTCGCCGCGAGGAGCTCCTCCGCGGGGACGGGGAGCTCGTCCGTCTCCTCAGCGGTCCATGTCCGCACGGTCGGCAGCGTCACTTCGGCGTGGAACTGGAGGCCCCACGCACGCTCTCCGAGTCGAAACGCTTGCGTGCAGGCCGCGCTCCGCGCGAGCTCGGTGCCGGCTGCAGGGATCCGGAATGTGTAGCTGTGCCACTGGAACGTGTCGGTTCGTTGTGGCAGGACGCCGAGGACCGGGTCGGCTCGGCCCGCAGGCGTCAGCTCGACCTCGACCCATCCGATCTCGGGCGCAGGCGCCGGCCCGACCCAAGCGCCCGCGGCTCGCGCGAGCATTTGCGCACCGAGGCAGACTCCGATAACGGGAACCTCTTCGGCGAGCGCCTCTTGCAAAAACCCTTCCTCGCGCTCGAGCCAGCCGAACTGCTCGTCCTGGTCAGGGTGCATCGAGCCTCCGAAGACCATCACCGCGCCGTAGCTCTCCGGGGGCTGCGGCGTCCCACCGAGAGGGACGACCCAGCGCTCCAGCTCGTGCCCTGCGGCCTCGACCACCTCGTCAAAGACGCCGCCGGGAACGCTCGGCCCGTGCGTTACCGAAAGCACCCTCACGCGCCGACTCTAACGAGCAGCCTGTGGACACATCGGCACGCAATTGTCACACCTTCTGTGCCAGGCACAGGAGAGCGGCTTTCGTACACAGAGCAGTGAAAAGAGTGCGTCAAAAGAGCGTCGGCGCGAGGGGTGGGGGCTCGACCCCGCCGGCTGCCTCGATCCCCGCCTCGTCGAGGAGGCCGCGGAGGAGGACGGCGCTGCGCGGGGCGAAGTCGTCGCGGTTGTTGTTGAACATCGCGTAGACCTCGTCCGCATCCTCGGCGAGCCGGCCGAGCTTCTCGACCCACTCCGCGAGCTCCTCCGGCGAGTACATCCAGTTGAACCGCTCCGACGACTTCTCCGCCTTGATGTTCCACGTCTTGACGTTCCGGCCGTGGAAGCGCACGTACGCCACCCGGTGCGTCGCGGCGGCAACGGGCGGAAGGACGTTCGAGGCGCGTGTCGGCGGCGCATCCACCGAGACGTAGGCGAGCCCGTGCTTTTGGAGGAACGCGAACGTGTCGGCCCGCTCGTCCTCTTCGAGCCACGAGCGCTGACGGAACTCGACGAGCGGAACGAGCGGGTCGAGGAGAGCCCCCACGTGCGAGAGCTCCTCCTTCGCCTCCTTCGACTTGACGAACCGCGGGTGGTATTGAAGGAGGATCGCTCGGAGCTTCCCGGAGAGCTCGAGCGGCTCGAGCGAAGCGCGGAACTCGGCGAAGGCGCGCTCCTGCTCGGCCGGCTCGTGTCCGGTCATCGTCGCGTGCGCCTTCACGTGGAAGACGAACTCGGGCGGTGTTCGCTGCGCCCAGCGGCCGGTCACGGCCGGGTCGGGCAGGTGGTAGAAGGGCGAGTCGACCTCGACCGTGTCGAAGCGCTCGGCGTAGTAGGCGAGGCGCGCTTTCGGTGAGGAGATGCCGCGCGGGTACCAATGCTTCAGAAGCCCCTCGTCGGCGAAGCTGCACGTCCCTAGCCTGACCGTCGCGGCCATGGCCGAAAGCGTAGGGGCCGGGCAGGCCCGGCCCCTACGACTACCGTTACCTCTTGCGGACGACCCGGCTCTGAGCCGTGAACCCGTTCGTCGTCGGGTTCACGCAGGGCACGGGCGCAATCGCTGCTGTCAGCGCCGAGCAGACCGCGGGGGCGGCTGCAGCGGCGGCGGCGACGTTCGCACGGAAGAACGTGCCCGTCTTCGCGCGGAACGTGAATGCGCCGCTCGCGTTCGAGCGCACGCGGCCGAGGCGCTTCAGCTGGCTCGCCTTTGGCCCGCCGAAGATCGTCACCGTCGCGCCCGCGCGCGCCTGACCACCTTGGGTCACGCGACCCGAAGTGACAGCGCCCACGCCTTTCTTCCCGGATCTCTTCGCGGCCAGCGTGACCGCGCCCGGGGCCACCACGGCGGGTGATGCGATAGTCGCGGCGACGTTGACCTGGCCAAGGCCGGGTCGGTAGGGCGTCCAGAAGGCGACCCATGCGCCAGCACTGGCGCTGAAGACGCCGTTGATGGTCAGCTCCGCGCTGTAGAGCTTCGCGCCGAACGTCGCCCGTCCCGGAGTACCGACCGGGACATCGGGCGGCGGCAGGCACACCTGGATGTACGCCGGGCCGAGCGCTGCCTGCGCACCGACGGTCACAACGAGATAGGCCGGGACGGGAAGCGTCTGTCCGGCCGCGCTCAATACCAGCACCCAGCTTGCGAGTGGTGTCGTCGCTCCCAGGCATGCTGCCTGGGTGGCCGGCGCGATCTGGCCCGGCGCCGCGACGACGATGTTCCCCTCGAGCGGCAGATCGGCCCCGGCGAGGTCGAGCGCCTTGACGATCGCCCGGACCGGGCCGAGCACCGCTCCCGGCGCCTGGCTCGTGGTCAGCGTCGTCCCTGTCGGGACGAAGATCCGCACGCTAGCCGTCGGATCGTCGTCCGGGCTAAGCGTTGCCTTGATCGTGGCACCGGTCCCGCTCTGCGTAATCTCGAGCTTTGCCGTCGTGTAGGCCGCGAATGCCGCCGGAACGGCGACGAGCGCGGCGACGGACGCGAGTCCGGCTGCGACCGTCCAGATGCGTCGTTTCATTCGTTCCCTCCTAGGAGTTCTCTTCAGGTTCGAGTGGTTGAGAGTTGCCTGGAATTCGAGTTTTGCAAACGGCGTCAGCCGCGGGCATGCAGGAGCCCGCTCGCCTTTACCCACTCCTTGTTGTCGTAGCGGTAGAGGTAGACATGCTCCATGGGTCGATAGTCGGTCCGCGAGGTCTGCAAGCGGATGCCCGGGAGCAGGAACGGGTTCGCGGGGAGGTTCAGGCTCTGCGCCGCGCGCAGCAACCCAGCCCGCGTGAGGTTCTTGCCCGCCTGCCGGAGCGTCTCGACCATCGTCCAGGCGACGGTCATGCCGTACCAGTGGTAGACGTCGGTGACGCGGCCGGACGGGTTGTGCTTCCGCATGATCGTTCGGTACAGCGCGACCGTCTTGTCCTTTGCCCACACGGGGTCGTTCGGGTTCTTCAGGAATGCGATCGAGAGTGCGCCCTTCGTCAGCTCGGGCGCGTTGACGCGCGCGATCGCCATGATCCCCGGCTCAATCGAGACCGATGCGATGTAGACCCGCGGCTTCCACGCGAGCTTGTGCGCCGAGACGACCGCCTGGATGAAGAACTTCGGGGTCGCGAAGAGCATCAGCGTGTCCGCACGGGACGCCCTGAGCCGTGCGATCTGCGAAGAGACGTCCGAGCCTGTGAATTCATAGGACTCCTTGGCGACGATCTTCGGCCCCTTGCCTGCGATCGAGCGGGTCAGCCCGGTCAGCATGTCCTTGCCGAGCTCCGTGTTCTCGTACAGGACAGCGATCTTCGCGCGCGGCCGCGACTGAACGAGCGTCTTTCCGTAGACGTCTCCCTCGCCGCGGTAGCTCATCAGGAACCCCATCGTCCACGGGTGGCTCGCCGCGCTTCGCCCGATCGCCTGGGAGCCGTCCGCCGCGTAGAGATGGGGCACCTTCTGCACGTTCAGGTAGTCGCGGATCGCGAGGTTGTTCGCGGTGCCGACGCTGTTAAACACCGCGAAGACCTGGTCCTGCTCGACGAGCTTTCGCGTGAGCTGCACCGTCTGCACGGGGTTGTAGGCGTCGTCGTAGAAGCGGTACGAGACGCTTCGCCCGTGGACGCCTCCCTTCGCGTTCACGTAGTCGAAGTAGGCCCTCGCGCCTGCGCCCACGGTGCCGAACGCGGCGGCCTCGCCGGTGAGGGGCACCGTTCCACCGAGGAGGACGCTCGTCGCGGTCACACCGGGGTCGGCCGCAGGCACCGCTCCCGCACCCGCCGCGAGCACGAGCGCGACGAGCGCCGCGCCCGCCACACGGCGCCTCACTTCGTGACCTGGGTTCGCAGCCCCGGAAGCGTGAGGACGGCGTTTCCGACCCGAACGCGCGCGGTCGCCGGCATCGGGAGGTCGAGGTAAAGCAGGTTCGAGGTCGACTGGGCGAGCGAGGACGACCCGAGGGTCAGCGTCAGCCGCGACCCCCGCGGGATAAAGGTCGCCTGGCTTGCTAGGCGGATCGAGACCTTCTGCAGCCCGTTCTTCGTCGGCACGCCGCCTGCCGAGACGACGATCTCCTTGCCCTGTGGGGTGCGCGCGGTCAGCACGGCGACGACTCTCGACCAGCCGCCGCTCGCAGAGATCGTCGCCTTCACCGTCGGCGAGCCGTAGACCTCGATCGCCTTGCGGAGAGGAGCAGCGCTGCGTACGAGCTTTCCCGTGCGGGCGAAGGTCGAGACACCGGGGAACGCGACGATGCTCGGTGTCACCGGAGGCAGCGTCCCTCTCCGGACGACCTGGCCGGAGAAGCTCTCGGGCGCGATGTAGACGCTGGCCGGAGCCGGATCGCACGTGAGACCGCGCAGGTGGCAGTCGAACCAGGCCCGCGCCTGCGTCATCAAGACGCCGCTGTCTGCCGCCGGGAAGGTCGAGGGCGCGTGACCGTGGAGTCCCAGGTAGAGAACCTTCGGCCCGCGCAGGCGCTGGAAGGCGAGCGAGCTCTGGTCGATACCGAAGAGGAAGTCTCGCCGCCCCGGCGCCATGAAGACGGGTGTCGTCACCGAGCCGAGCTTCGCCAGGCTCGAGCGTTCCTCCGCCCAGGGTTTGACCACGGCGGCGTTCCCTGCGAAGGCTGCCGCCTGAATTGCTGCGAGTGACGGGTCGCGTTTCGCCTCCGGGATCGAGCCCGCGAGCCCCGCGACGAGGCCGGATTTCACGAGCCCCTGCGGCATCAACGCGGAATAGAGGTCAGTCCACGTCTCGACCGTGACGACAGCTCCCCAGGGAGCGCCGGCGACCAGCGAGTTCAAGACGGCGCCACCGCCGTAGGAGATACCCCAGGCGCCGATCTTCGCGTCAGCGACGTCAGGCCGTGCCGCCAGCCACGCGTGCACCGCCCGCGTGTCGGCGATCTCGCGCGGCCCGTCGATCGAGACAAGACCGCCGGACTGGCCATGGCCGCGTGCGTCGAAGGCGAGCACCGCGTAGTCCTGCCCTACGAACCCGTAGCCCGTGGCGAGCGCGTTCATCTGCTCGCGGTTCCCGGCGAGCCCGTGCAGGAACACGACCGCAGGCCAGCCGCCGGCAGGCGCGGAGCCATCCGGGAGGTAGAGCGTCGCGGCGATCGAGACATCGTCGTCCATCGGAATCGAGACGTCCTGCTTCGAGAAGGTAGCGCCGGCCGCGTCGCCGACCAACAGGACGAGGGCGGCCGCGAGCACCGTGAGCCAGCTCTTCACCACGGCTGGAAAGGGTAGACCACGGGGCGCGGGCTGGTGACGTCCCTACAATCCCGCCGATGGATCCGCGCCCGATCGGCGTCTTCGACTCGGGCATGGGCGGCCTGACCGTCCTGCACGAGTGCCTCG